>JAJKIB010000345.1 GCA_021154745.1 Mycobacterium sp. | reverse complement strand
GCTTCCGCGTACCGCACGTAGGCGTACTTCGTCAGGTCGCCCAGCGACATGCCGGAATGTTCGGAGAGCACCGAGCCGATGACCGAAAGGCCGCCGTGGAAGGCCTCGACGACTGCGTAGACCTCGACGCGGTTACAGGTGGACAGCACCATCGCCTCGGTCACGAGAGAGGACTGCAGCACCTGGTCGACGATCTTGGCTTGATCGGACTCGTCGGTGCTCAATTGCTCCAGCACCGACACCGGCGCGCTGCGGTGCGAAACCCCGAAGAGCAGCACGCTCACGGCCTCATCACCACGTCTTCCACGGTAGCCGTTTACCAGTTTGGCTACCAAATTTGCTGTGTTGTTCAGGGCCGCTCGAGGTCCGCCCGCAGCCGGGGCTCATCGACCTCCCAGTAACTGTGCTCGGCGCCGTCCAACAGCACCACCGGAAGCCGGTCTCCGAATTCCGCACGCAGCGCGGAATCACCTACCGCGGCGGCTGCGTCGACGTCGATGATCGTCAGTTCGAAGCCCAGTTCGTCGGCCAACTCGGCGAGCCGCGTTGCGGCGCCCGAGCAGATCGTGCAGCCCTCACGTGTGAGCAATTCCACCCGCCGGTTCACCCCGCAAGTATCGCTACCCCGGTGAATTACTGTTAATTCGTGTCCGAAACCGGGGGTGCCGACGTCGAGGCTGTCGACGCTGTCGAACAAGAGCTCGCCGGTGAGGCCAGTGCCGCGGCCGCCGTCACCGATCTGGTGGTCGAAGCCGCAACCGCCCCGCCTCCCCCACCACCGGATCTGACCGCCGCGGCGTTCTTCGATGTGGACAACACCCTGGTGCACGGTTCGTCTCTGGTGCACTTCGCGCGCGGCCTGGCTGCCCGCAAGTACTTCACCTACGGTGATTTGGGCCGATTCGTCTTCGCGCAGGCCAAGTTTCAGCTCACCGGGCGGGAGAACAGCGACGACGTGGCCGCGGGCAGGCGCAAGGCGCTGGCGTTCATCGAGGGCCGCTCCACCGCGGAGCTGGTGGCGCTCGGCGAGGAGATCTACGACGAGATCATCGCCGACAAGATCTGGCCGGGCACCCGTGCGCTTGCCCAGATGCATCTCGATGCGGGGCAGCAGGTGTGGCTCGTCACCGCGACGCCTTACGAACTGGCCGAGACAATCGCCAGGCGGCTCGGCCTGACCGGCGCGCTCGGCACCGTTGCCGAGTCGGTCGACGGGGTATTCACCGGCCGGCTGGTCGGTGACATCCTTCACGGCGCAGGCAAGGCGCATGCGGTGCGCTCGTTGGCCATCCGGCAGGGACTGAATCTGCGGCGCTGCACCGCCTATTCCGACAGCTTCAACGACGTGCCGATGCTGTCCCTGGTCGGCACTGCCGTCGCGATCAACCCCGACGCCGACCTGCGTGACCTGGCCCGTGAGCGTGGTTGGGAGATCCGCGATTTCCGCACCGCACGCAAGGCCGCGAGGATCGGCGTGCCGTCGGCGCTGGCGCTCGGCGCGGTCGGCGGCGCATTGGCAGCGATTGTTTCGCGTCGCCAAGACAGCAGCTGAGAGGCCGCGCCGGCGGGCCGGCAATTCAGCCACGCCGGCGGGCCGGCAATTCAGCCACGCCGGCGGGCCGGCAATTCAGCCGTTGATAGGCTCGCCCGCTAACACCTAGAACGAGAGACCGCAGTATGGCTATCGCTGAAGACATCATCGGAACGCACTACCGGTACCCCGACTACTTCGAGGTCGACCGGGAGAAGATCCGTGAGTTCGCGCGGGCCGTCAAGGACGACCATCCGGCCCACTACAGCGAGGACGCCGCCAAGGAATGCGGCTACGACGCGCTGGTGGCCTCACTGACGTTTCTGGCGGTGGCGGGCCGCCGTGTGCAATCGGAAATCTTCAAGCATTTCGACGTGCCGATCAACATGGAACGGGTGCTGCACCGCGATCAAAAGCTCGTCTTTCACCGGCCGATCCTTGCCGGCGACAAGTTGTACTTCGACTCGTACCTCGACTCGGTGATCGAATCGCACGGCGCTGTGGTCAGCGAGATCCGGGGTGAGGTGACCGACGCCGATGGCAAGCCGGTGATCACCAGCATCGTCACCGTGCTCGGCGAGGCCGCCTCCGATACCGAGGCCGACGAGGTGAGTGCGCAGATCGCCGCGGCCCGCGATGCTGCCATCGCGAAAATGATTGCTGGGCAAAGCTCGAAGGAGAGCTGAGCCTCAGCCGAAGAAGGTATTCCTGCGGTTGGCCAACAACTGGTACAGCGTCTGCTGGATGGTTTCGCGGACCTGGTCGGTCAGCTCGAACGTGATCATCGGATCCTCGGCGGCCGACTCGTCGTAGTCGACCGTCGGGATCGGCTCGCCGAACTGGATGTGCCACTTCGACGGCAGCGGCACCATTCCTGCCGGCCCTGCCAGCGGGAAAAACGGCGTGACCGGGAAATACGGCAGGCCGAACAACCGGGCCAGCAGCTTGACGTCGGCGATCATCGGGTAAATCTCCTCCGAGCCGACGATCGAGCACGGCACGATCGGCGCCTTGGTCCGCAGCGCGGCGCCGACGAAACCGCCGCGGCCGAAGCGCTGCAGCTTGTAGCGGTCCTTGAAGTGTTTGCCCAGGCCCTTGTAGCCCTCGGGGAAGACGGCGGTGAGCTCGCCGGCCGCCAGCAGACGATGGGCGTCGGCAGTGCATGCCATGGTGTGACCGGCCTTGCGCGCGGCCTGACCCATCACAGGCATGTCGAAGACCATGTCGGCGGCCAGCAGCCGCAGGTCCCGATGTGTCGGATGCTTGTCGTGTACCGCCACCGCGGTCATCAGCCCGTCGAACGGCAGCACGCCCGCGTGGTTGGCGACCACCAGCGCCGCGCCGGACTTCGGCAGGTTTTCAATCCCGCTGACCTCAACACGGAACCACGAGTTGAAGAACACCCGCAGCAAAGGCAAAAAAATTGCGTTATTGAGGTGGGGGTCGAACCCGAATTCGTCGACGGTGTAGTCACCCATCATCCGCTTACGGATGAATTCGGCGACCGGGGCGATCCGCTTGGCAAGTTCGGACGGTGTTTCCTCTGCAGTCGAGGTGCCCGTGACGGCGCCGCGCCGCTGGTCGATCTCGTGGACGACGGCGGCGATCTGCTCGGCAGAAGCGCGGCCGCCGGGGTCCGAGAGCAGCGAGGGATGTCGGCGCGAGCTTTCGGCGCTCGCCGCAGCAGCGCGCCGCTGAACCGACGAGCGGCCCGAATTAGAATGCAGCGGAATGACTTTGGCTTTAGACTCGCCCGCCACGTTAATACCTTCTCCCCACCCGATTTGAAAATATTTGGTCTAGCGTCCCCAGCGTTGCGCCGCCGACACGGCGCGACTCTCCATTGAGCGTACCCATCGCGGGTCGATGATCGGAGTCAAACCGCGACCCCGGACGTAATCGTCAAAGGCCTCAGCAGTAGTCCATTTCGGGCTGTAGCCAAGGTCATTGCGCATCCGCGATGTGTCCATCACCCGGCCATAGCTCAAATAATCAAGCTGCTCGCGATCCAGTTCAGTGTAGCGAGTTGCACGCCATAGCGAATCCACGGCCCACAGCGCCGAGCGCGGCACCGGCAGTGGGATCCGACCAGAGCGGCGGATGGCCTGACTCATCATGATGATGCCGGGGGCGCCGACGTTGTACGTGCCCGCCTTGCCCGACATGGTCGCGCGCTCCAACGCACCGAGCGCGTCCTGCTCATGCAACAGCTGCAGCCGCGCGTCGTGACCGATGACGGTCGGGACCACCGGCCCGGACAGGTATCGCGATAGCGCGGTGTCCATGGCCGGGCCGATCATGTTGGCCAGCCGCAGGATGGTGACTGCGATGTCGCGCCTGCGCCGGCCCAGCCCTCTGGCGTAACCCTCGATGTCGAGGCTGTCACGCGCGAAGCCCTCACCCGGCGGCCGGCGGGCGCTGGTGTCCTCGGTGAACAGCACCGGGTCGCGGGAACTCGAGCCGTACACCTCCGACGTCGACTTGAGCACGACGCGGCGCACCGACGGCGCCTTCTGGCAGGCAGCGAACAACTGGATCGCGCCCATCACGTTGAGTTCCTTGAGCGCCGCGCGCCCGCCCGAGCGCGGTGCGTAGGAGGCCGCGGCGGCGTGCACTACGGTGTCGACGTCGCCGTTGCGGATGACCTTGGCAATGAACGGATTACGGATGTCGGCGCGGACGAACTCCGCGCGGCCCATCCGTCGCAGCAGATCCTTGCTCGGCGCGATCGCGTCGACCGCGATGACATGGTTGATCAACGGGTTCTGTGCGAGCCGGGCGGTCAGATATCCGCCCAGGAATCGGCATGCCCCCGTGACCAGCACGACCTTCGGATAGTGGACGGTGTCGTGCGAGTCTGACCCGTTCGATTTGCCCCCAGAATCCATCTGGACAGACTAGCGGCCGAGCATGAAAGCTACTTGCCGAGCTTTCTGCGCTGCACCCGCGTGCGACGAAGCAGCTTGCGGTGCTTCTTCTTCGACATGCGCTTACGCCGCTTCTTGATGACTGAACCCATGAACTCCGCTACCTAAGGCTTTCGGGGGCTTTCCCAAGCTCCTGTTGACCTCGACACCTTACCTGGGCGGCCCAGGTAAACGGAAAACGCGCCAGCCGGTCCAGCCCTGTCAGCCGGCGATGAGCCGCGTGCGCGAAGAGCGTTCAGCCGGCGATGAGCCGCGTGCGCGAAGAGCGTTCAGCCTGCGTCGAAGTACGAGCTCTCCAACATGTCGTGGACCGCCTTGGCGTGCACCCGGAACGAGCGTCCGACGCGCACGGCCGGCAGCTCGCCGTTGTGCACCAGCCGGTACACCGTCATCTTGCTGACCCGCATCAGGCTCGCTACTTCGGCGACGGTGAGAAATTGAGCTCGTGGCGGCTGACCCTCGGTCGGGCCGGCGTCACGCGCCGCCTTTCCGCTGGCCGAATCGCGCGCCGATGGCCCGTTCATAGACGTCATCGCAACCCAATCCATCAGGCACGGGCAGTTCCAGCGGCTTCCCCACCGCTGGCACCAACCCGTGCTTACCACTGGGAGAATAGCGTGGCGGATGGGGTTACTGCGACGGGTGTGGGCTAATCGGCTGGAAATTGGTTAATTACTCAGATGTAATTCCGAGCTGCTCAGAGCGCTTTTTCGCGGCTTCGACGGCGTCGGCGACCGCCGCCCGCAAACCGCCCCGTTCGAGTTCGCGCAGTCCAGCAGCGGTGGTACCGCCCGGCGAGGTAACCGTGGCCCGCAATTGCGCGGCGGTGGTGTCCAATGCGGTACCCATCGCCGCGTCACCGGCGGGCTGCGCCTCGTCGAGGCGCTCCAGCAACATCGCGGCCGATCCCGCCATCGTTTGCACGACCAGATCGGTGGACACTGACCGCGTCAGCCCGGCGGCGACGGCCGCGTCGACGAGCGCCTCGACCATCAGGAAGAAGTACGCCGGCCCGGAGCCCGACACCGCGGTGACCGCGTCGAGTTGCGACTCGGGCACCGTGAGCACGCCACCGACCGCGTCGAAGATCGCCGACACCTCTTTGAGGTGATCGGCGGTGGCGAACCGGCCGCGCGCCAGCGCGCTGACTCCCCCGCCGACGACGACGGGTGCGTTGGGCATCACCCGGATGACCGGCGATCCGGCCGGCAGCTTGTTCTCGTAGAACTCCGTAGTCACGCCGGCGACAACCGACACGAAAACCTGTTCCGCGGTGTCGCTTTCGGCCTTGGCCGCCGATTCGGCGATCTCGTTTACCACGGTCCCCGCATCGGCCGGCTTGACGGCGACGATCACATAGGTCGCGGTGTCAACGGCGTCGGCGACCGTCGTCACCAACACCGAATACGTGTCGGACAGATACTTCGCGCGATCGGGAAACTTCTCGGCGACCACCAGGTCCTTGACCTGCCGCCCCGCGCGCAGCAGCCCGGATAGCAGTGCCTCGCCGATACTTCCACCGCCGACGATCGCGATTCTGGCCATGCCGGCAAGCATTGCAGACGCCGACCGCGGCTACTGAGCGGGCGGCACCATCGCCAGTTGTCGGCTCTGCACGATGATGCGGCCCTCGCAGTCGACGACGATGTGGTCCTCGTCGAACCAGTCCTGGCCAATCTGCGTCGTCGTGCACAGGACGCGCAACCAGCCGTCGGCGGGCAGCGCCCGCAGATAGGCGGTGAGCTGAACCGTCGGCGCCCATCCCATGCGGTTCACCCCGAACGTCACCGGTGCGGAGACGTCGCCGCACAGCAGCGCGAAGAGCACGTCCGGCGCAACGCCTTTCGGGCGCACCCAGTATTCGATGATGGGCGGGCCGCCGTCGGTGCGCGGTGTGAATGTCGTCAACGACGGCCGGATGTCGCAGCCGTGCGCCAGGTGCACGATGTCTTCCATCGGATGTCCGGGACCGATCAGTTCCAGGCCCGGCGGCGGCTCCGGCTGCATCAGCGGAATGACTGGATTGACCGACAACAGCGGCGGCACATGGTGCTCAGGGTCGGCGAGCGTCACCGCCGCGCGGACGGCCGTACGATCTCCTTGTCTCAGCTCGACATCGATGAGGCTGACCCGACGTCCGCGCTTGCGCACGGTGGTCACCACCCGCATCGGGCCGGGGTCCGGTGCCCACAGAAAGTTGCCGCTCACGGCGATGGGCTCCACACCGTCGGCGTGTTCGATGCGGGCCGCGTTCGCACACAGCGCCAGCATCGCCCCGCCATGCACCTTCGGGCCGATGGTCCAATGCTCGTTCAGTTCGCCGTCATACACGCCGTCCCCGGCCGGGGTGAGCGCCATGGCGTCGGTGAACAAGGTGGAGTTCATGAGTCGTTGTCCTCCTGGGACTTTCACGGCTTCAGCGCAGCAGGTGCGCCCTGCCGAACTGCAGCGATTCCTTCAGCAGCGCTTCGCGTTCGGTAGCCGTGCGCACGCCCGATGTGGTCACCTCGAGGATCACATGCCCCGAAAAGTCGCCTGCGGCCAGCGTCTCGCAGATCTCAACGGCGGGCTGGGTGCCGCGACCCGGCACCAGATGCTCGTCGGTGGAGGCGCCGCTGCCATCGCACAGGTGCAAATGTACGAGTCCGTTGCCCATCCGGCTGGCCATGTCAACCGCGTCGGTGCCTGCGGTCGCGGTGTGCGACAGGTCGAGCGTGTAGTGGGCGTGGTTGCCGTCCAGCGGGTCGTAGGACGGCGCGAATGCCGAGATGCCGGGGCCGGGCTTGCCGCCACGCTTGCGCATCCGCTCGATCGATGTCTGGCCCGCGCCGAAGAACCGGTCGGCGCGAAACGGAAACATGTTCTCCACGGCCACCATCACGTCGCTGGACGCCTCGAGCTCGGCGACCTGATCGGAGAAGCCCTCGGCGTAGCGGCGTTGCCAACGAAACGGCGGATGCACGACAACCGTCTGCGCGCCGAGCTGTTCGGCCGCCCGCACACTGCGGTCCAGCTTCGGGATCGGGTTGGCGCCCCACACCCGCTGCGAGATCAGCAGGCAGGGCGCGTGCACCGACAGCACCGGCATGTCGTAGCGCGTTGACAACTGCTCGATTGCGTCGATGTCTTGGCTGACCGTCTCGGCCCACACCATGAGCTCGACGCCGTCGTAGCCGAGCCGGGCCGCGTACTCGAAGGCAGCCTCGGTCCTCAGCGGATATACCGAGGCAGTCGACAGACCGACCTTGATGGCGGGGCGCACTGTGTCTGTCGGCGCTCTAGCCCGATTGCAGCAGTGCCAATGGTCCCAGTGTGACCAGAGCCCCGACGGCCACTGCGATCAGCGTGCTGCCGATGTCCTCGGTTTTGCGCACGACACGCACGCCCACCACCAAGCCGAGGATCACCAGCACCGACAGCACGAGCGCGACGATGTTGTTCCACTTCCACAGCTGGTCGAACGCGATGAACAGGCCCGCGCCGAACGCGACCGCGATGATGCACTGGCCGACGACCCAGGCGCCACGCAGGAACGACGACATCGGCGAAGGTGCCGCTTCGGCGTCCTGTTCGTCCTCGAGGTCGATGTCGTCGACGCGAGGGGCCGGACCGCGCCGGGCCAAGTCGTCGGCGACGGTCTGGCCGCCGAAAAGTGGGCCCGCCGAGGACCGCAGGTACGACGGCAGCTCGTC
>JAJKIB010000344.1 GCA_021154745.1 Mycobacterium sp. | reverse complement strand
CATAATTCGGTTCTCGGGGTTGATGAACGCGCGCACCGGTACCCGCGCGACGATGGCGGTTTCTGATTCGTTGACGACGGCCACCGGCCCTGGATCCGGCGTGTAGGCCAGCACGGGCACGACATGGAACCCGGACGGCGGTATGAACATCCGCTCCAGTGTGCACAGCGGCTGCAGCCGACTGGTGTCGATTCCGGTCTCCTCGTTGGCTTCGCGTAGCGCAGTGTGCACCGGTCCGTCGTCGCCCGGGTCGGCCGCTCCGCCGGGGAACGCAGCCTGGCCGGCGTGGTGGCGCAGCGTGGACGCCCGCACGGTGACCAGCAGGTCCGCCTCGTCGGGCAGACCCCCCGAGGGCGAGCCCTGCGGGCCCGAGAACAGCACCAACACCGCCGCATCGCGCGTCGCCCCGGTGATCGCGGCTTTGGTGTTCGCCGCGGTGATGAACGCCAGCATCTCGGGGGGCACGCGCCTGCGATAAGCCCGCTTCACGTGATGGCAGTTGTCGGTCAGCGGCTTGAGCCAGGGCGGGGCGGCGTCGGGGACAAGCTCGCCCACTGCACTGCCCCAGCTCACCCAGACTCTCCAATCTTGGGGTCCACCGCCGCGGCGATCTCGTCGGCGCTGGCGAAGGACCTCGGCAGGACCTCGGCAACGCTACCGTCCGCGCGCAGCACCACCGTCGCGGGCATGACGTTGGGCACCTGCAATGCGGCCGCGATCAGTCTGCGCCCGTCCTGCAGTGTCGGCAGCCGCACACCCAGTTCGGCCAGCCGCAGCAACGCCGCTTCCTCGTTCTCGTCCTGGTGCACGGTCAGCACCGTGACACCGGGTCCGGCCCGGCGCTGATACTCGGCCATCGCCGGCAGTTCCTCGGCGCACGGCGCACACCAGTAGGCCCAGAGGTTCAGGACAGTCATTCGGCCGGCGAGCGTCCCGGCGACATCGACACGTGAGCCGTCGCCGGCGCATTCCAGCGTGATCCCGCTCAGCCGCTCGGGTTCTGTCCCTGTCCCTGCGGGTGGACACGGAGGAAGGTCGGCGCGGGCACGGGGACCTGCGAGCGCTTCGGCGGTATCGGCGTCGCGGCGGTCGCGGGCTTGCCCCGCTCCGATCGACCCGGTCGGCGAGGTGTTGTCCCCCAACTGTGTCCACAACGCCACGCCCAGCGCGACCACCACGGCCATCACCGCGACAGTCCACCGGGTCGACGTGCTCATCTGTTGGTGGTCGGTTAGAGGCCGGCCAGCGCCAGCAGGTGCTCGGTCTCGGGCCCCTTGACCAGTGGCGCGGCGACCAGCGGATCGGTCGGCCCTGCGCCGAATGACGGGCAGTCCTTGGCCAGCACGCACACGCCGCAGGCGGGTTTACGGGCATGGCACACGCGGCGGCCGTGGAAGATCACGCGGTGGCTCAGCAGCGTCCACTCGCTGCGCTCGATGAGCTCGCCGACCGCGTGCTCGACCTTCACCGCGTCCTCTTCGGTGGTCCAGCGCCATCGTCGCACCAGCCGGCCGAAATGGGTGTCGACGGTGATCCCAGGGATGTCGAACGCGTTGCCGAGGATGACGTTGGCGGTCTTGCGGCCGACACCGGGCAGCGTCACCAGGTCGTCCATCGTGTTGGGCACCTTGCCGTCGAACCGCTCCACCAGTTCCTGGCCCAGCCGGATCAGCGAATTGGTCTTGTTGCGGTAGAAGCCGGTGGGCCGGATGAGCTCTTCGAGTTCGGTGCGGTCCGCCTGCGCATAGTCCAGCGCCGTGCGGTAGCGCTTGAACAGCGCCGGCGTGGTGAGATTGACGCGCTTGTCGGTGCTCTGCGCCGACAGAATGGTCGCTACCGTCAGCTCCAGCGGATTGGTGAAGTCCAGCTCGCAGTAAACATGCGGAAACGCTTGTGCCAGTGTGCGATTCATCCGGCGGGCGCGGCGAACCAGGCCGACGCGGGTTTCGTTGTCCCACTTCCGCGGCGACGCGCGCCGAGCCGGCTTGGCGGCTGCCCCCTTGTCGGCTGAAGTCTCACCCACGGTCACGGATGCCAGCGTACTGAGGGGGTCTGACTGTCGGCGGAGCGGACCGGTGCGGACCGAGGACAATTCGTGATCCAGCTGAGACCTTGGGCGTGTTTACTTCACCCTTGTGTCTTGGTTGCTCGCTGCTTTTATTCCCGCGTTGCTGATGTTGGCAACATTCGGGTTGCAGCGGCTCGAATCGAGCCTCGACGACGACGCCGTCTCGGCGTCCGATGTTGCTGAGTTTCTCGAGCAAGCCGAGGCCGGTGATGTCAACACGCTGGCGCGAGAAGGCATGGGCCGCGCGCTGGACGGCCTGCATCGGCGGTTGGGCGAACGGGATTGGCCGCCGGACACCGGAACCGCTCACCGTGATATGACAAGTTTGCCAAATCGGCTGGTCGTGCATCACCGCGCCAATCCTGAATTTCAGCCGACTCGACATGCCAATCGTGTGTAGCGTGGGCTAGTCGCACTGGAGGCTGAATGCCGACAATGTCGGCGTGGCGTACCTCTAGACTGATCTCGCTAACCAGTAAGAGGTTGGCTTGCGCATGTCATATCACCCAACAGCTTAAGAGGGGCAACGTGGACGAGATCCTGGCGAGGGCCGGAATCTTCCAGGGGGTCGAACCCAGCGCCGTATCCGCGCTGACAAAGCAATTGCAGCCCGTCGATTTCCCACGCGGACACACCGTGTTCGCGGAGGGTGAGCCCGGCGATCGGCTGTTCATCATCATTTCGGGGAAAGTCAAGATTGGCCGCCGTTCGCCGGATGGCCGCGAGAATCTGCTCACCATCATGGGCCCGTCGGACATGTTCGGTGAACTCTCGATCTTCGACCCGGGCCCGCGGACGTCGAGCGCCACGACCATCACCGAGGTGCGGGCGGTGTCCATGGACCGCGACGCGCTGCGCGCGTGGATAGCCGATCGCCCCGAGATCGCCGAACAATTGCTTCGTGTGTTGGCCCGCCGGCTGCGTCGAACCAACAACAACCTGGCCGACCTGATCTTCACCGACGTGCCCGGCCGGGTCGCCAAGCAGCTCCTGCAATTGGCGCAGCGGTTCGGCACGCAGGAAGGCGGCGCGCTGCGCGTGACGCACGACCTGACGCAGGAGGAGATCGCCCAGTTGGTCGGCGCATCCCGCGAGACGGTCAACAAGGCTCTCGCCGATTTCGCCCATCGCGGCTGGATTCGGTTGGAGGGCAAGAGCGTGTTGATCTCCGACTCCGAACGGCTGGCCCGCCGCGCCCGCTAGCTCGTTGCGATTTGGGCGCGCATACGCCCGCTCAGCGTCCGCAAGCGCGCCGAAATCGCTCAGGTACGTAGGTAATCCAACTGGGCTTGGACGCTCCACTCCGCTGCGTCCCACAGCTTTTCGTCGACGTCGGTGTAGACATGCTCGACGATCTGTCGCGCGCTGGCGTCGTCACCCAGCACCTGAAGCGCACCGCGGACCTGGTCGAGCCGCTCCTCGCGGTGCGCCAGGTACATGGCGCTGATGGCCTCTAGGTCGTCGAGGTCGGGGCCGTGGCCGGGCAGCACTGTCCGCTGCCCCAGGCCGTGCAGGCGGCGCAGCGACTCCATGTAGTCGCCGAGGCTGCCATCTTCATTGTCGATGACGGTCGTACCGCGGCCCAGGACGGTGTCGGCGGTCAGCACCGCACCCTTCCCGTCGCTGCGCTCGCCGCGGACGTCGTCGAGCAGAAACGACACCGAGTCGGCGGTGTGGCCGGGCGTCGCCACCACCGTGATGCGCAGGCCCGCGGCGTCGATCACCTCTCCATCGACCAATGGCCCACCGAGACCCCGCAGAAATCCGCTGCCGACGGAGCGGACAACTGCGCCGGTGAGTTCGACGATCTTGTCGATGCCGCCGGTGTGGTCCTCGTGTTTATGGCTGATCAGCACCAGCGGGATCTTGCCGAGTTCGGCGATGCGCGCGACGTGTTCGTCGTCCTCGGGTCCGGGGTCGACGACCACCATCTCGTCGCTGCCATGGCCTCGCAGCACCCAGGTGTTGGTGCCGTCCAGCGTCATCAGCCCAGGGTTGTTGCACAACAGCACCGACGCGGTCTCGGTGACCGGACGCAGCAGCCCGTACGCGGGATGCTGGAGCGTCACTTCACCTCGAGGATCATCTCGACTTCCACCGGTGCATCAAGCGGCAGTTCGGACACCCCGACGGCCGAACGGGCGTGCGCGCCTGCGTCGCCGAACACCTCACCGAGCAATTGCGACGCGCCGTTGATGACGCCCGGTTGACCGTGGAATCCCGGCGCGGATGCGACGAAGCCGACCACCTTGACTACCCGGATAACGGAGTCGATCCCGACCAGCGAATGAACCGCGGCCAACGCGTTGAGCGCACAGGTTCGTGCCAGCGCTTGGCCGTCCTCGGGGCTGACCTCGGCACCCACCTTGCCGATCTGCGGCAGCTTGCCCGCCTGCATCGGCAGCTGGCCGGCCGTGTAGACCAGGTTGCCGGTGCGCACCGCGGGCACATAGGCGCCCGCCGGCGGAACGACGTCGGGCAGCTCGATGCCCAACTCGGCGAGCCTGGCGGACGCACTCATTTCGGGCGCTTCAGATACGCAACGTGCTGCTCGCCCGTCGGGCCCGGCAGCACCGACACCAGTTCCCAGCCGTCCTCACCCCACTGGTCCAGGATCTGTTTCGTCGCGTGCGTCAACAGCGGGACCGTGGCGTATTCCCAACGGGTCGGTTCGGTCATGGGAGTGAGCCTATCGGGAAGCGATTCATGGCCGCGGACGTGAGGAGCACAGAAAGTGTCCCAGCTAGCATGCAGGGGTGGCTACCTCAGCGGACAGCGGTAGACCGGTCGGCTGGCCGTCGCGCCTGACCAAGGCGCGCCTGCACTTCGTCACCGGCAAGGGCGGTACCGGCAAGTCGACTATCGCGGCCTCTCTGGCGCTTGCCCTGGCCGCCGGTGGCCGCAGAGTGCTGTTGGTGGAAGTCGAAGGGCGCCAAGGCATTGCGCAGCTGTTCGACGTGCCGCCCCTGCCGTATGCGGAGGTCAAGATCGCCACCGCCGACGGCGGCGGTCAAGTCAACGCGCTGGCCATCGACACCGAGGCGGCGTTCCTTGAATACCTCGATATGTTCTACAACCTCGGCCTGGCCGGCCGTGCGATGCGCCGGATCGGCGCGGTCGAGTTCGCGACGACGATCGCACCGGGCCTGCGTGACGTGCTGCTGACCGGCAAGATCCGCGAGATCGTGACCCGTGCCGAGAAGGGCAAGCAGCCGGTCTACGACGCCATCGTCGTGGACTCACCGCCGACGGGCCGCATCGCCCGATTCCTCGACGTCACCAAGGCGGTGTCGGACCTGGCGAAAGGCGGCCCGGTGCACTCGCAGGCCGAAAGCGTGGTCAAGGTGTTTCATTCCGACCTCACCGCCATCCACCTCGTCACCCTGCTCGAGGCGCTGCCGATCCAGGAGACGCTCGAAGCGATCGAAGAGCTCCAGGAGCTTGGTCTGCCGATCGGCAGCGTGATCGTCAACCGCAACATTCCGGCCTATCTGTCCGCCGATGACCTCGCCAAGGCAGCCGAAGGAGACATCGACGCCGACGCTGTTCGCAGTGGGCTCCAGAGCGCTGGAATCACCTTGTCCGACAGTGACTTTGCCGGTCTGCTTACCGAGACGATCCAGCATGCGACGCGCATCAGAGCGCGCGCCGAAAGCGCCGAACAACTCGACGCGCTCGACCTGTCCCGGCTGGAGATGCCACAGATTCCCGACGGAGTCGACCTCGGCAGCCTCTACGAACTGGCCGAAGCGCTTGCCCACCAAGGGGTCCGATGAGTACCACACCGCCAGCCCTGGACATGGCCTCGATCCTGACCGACACCTCCAACCGCGTCGTGGTGTGCTGCGGCGCGGGCGGGGTGGGCAAGACCACCACCGCGGCGGCAATGGCGTTGCGGGCGGCCGAATATGGCCGCACTGTCGTTGTGCTGACTATCGACCCGGCCAAACGGCTGGCCCAGGCCCTCGGCATCAAGGACCTCGGTAACACGCCTCAGCGGGTGCCACTTGCGCCCGAGGTCGCCGGTGAGCTGCACGCGATGATGCTCGACATGCGCCGCACGTTCGACGAAATGGTGATCCAGTACTCCGGAGCCGAACGGGGCGAAGCGATTCTGGACAACCAGTTCTATCAGACGGTGGCCACGTCACTGGCCGGCACTCAGGAATACATGGCGATGGAGAAGCTGGGTCAGCTTCTGGCCCAAGACAAGTGGGACCTGGTCGTCGTCGACACCCCACCGTCGCGCAATGCCCTGGACTTTCTCGACGCGCCACAACGGTTGGGCAGCTTCATGGACAGCCGCCTGTGGCGGCTGCTCCTGGCGCCCGGGCGCGGCATCGGGCGACTGGTGACCGGCGCCGTGGGCTTGGCGATGAAGGCGTTGTCCACGGTGCTCGGCTCGCAAATGCTTTCCGACGCAGCCGCTTTCGTTCAAATGCTCGATGCCACCTTCGGCGGGTTCAGGGAGAAGGCCGACCGAACGTACGAGCTTCTCAAGCGGCGCGGCACGCAGTTCGTCGTGGTGTCGGCCGCCGAACCCGACGCGCTGAGGGAGGCGTCGTTCTTCGTCGACCGGCTCTCTCAGGAGCACATGCCGTTGGCCGGGCTGATCCTCAACCGCACCCATCCGATGCTGAGCGACCTGCACGCCGAGAAGGCGGATGAGGCGGCCGAAGAATTGGAGAACAATGATCCCGACGCGTTGGCGGCGGCAGTGCTGCGCATCCACGCCGATCGCGGACTGACGGCCAAGCGGGAGATCCGGTTGCTGTCGCGGTTCACCGGCGCGAACCCGCACGTGGCCATTGTTGGCGTGCCGTCGCTGCCGTTCGACGTGTCGGACCTGGAGGCGCTGCGGGCCATCGCCGATCAGATCACCGGCGAGGCATCCGCGAGTCGAGCAGAAGGGGCGTAGGCCGTTAAACCGCGCTGCGGTGTTTGCGCTGGCCGGCGAAGAACTCTGCCCAGGAATTCACTTCTGGGTGCTGTTTGAGCAGAGCGCGGCGCTGGCGTTCGGTCATGCCACCCCAGACGCCGAATTCGACACGGTTATCCAGGGCGTCGGCGCCACATTCGAGGATCACCGGACAGTGCCGGCAGATGACGGCTGCTTTGCGCTGGGCTGCGCCGCGTACGAAGAGTTCATCGGGATCGGCCTGGCGGCATCGAGCCTGGGATACCCAGGCGATGCGGGCCTCGGCCTCCGCACCATGGACAAGGCTGTGGGCTGACGAGCTAGGGGTTGTCCTGCGAGCGGCGGGCCTTGTACCTGACACCAGCGATCCCTTCGTTCCAGCCGCCGCGGCCAACGCAGCGACGACGTAGTCCTCCGGTGTAGAACGCTGATGCGATCTACGCCACATTGCGAGGGTCGGGTGTGACCTGCATCGCACTGTGTGCCCAACGTAGGTGGTCAGGGCGGTTCTGCGCAATAGGTGAAACCCTACTTTTTTGGGACGACCGTGCCGTCAGACCACAAAATTGACGCAATGGCAGGTCGATGCGCCCAGCGAACCCGGCAATCGACCGACATAAGCTGCCATTTTGCGGCCCAAATCGTCTAGTTACTCTGTACGCATGCCGGAGCAGCCGTCGACTCGACCGCCGACTTCGCCTCCGACGACGGTCACGGTCATCAAGCTCGCATGGTGCTGCTTACTGGCCAGCGTGGTCGTCGCGGGGCTGATGTTTCCCGTGGTGGGCGGGTTCGGATTGCTGTCCAACCGCGCCTCCGACGTGGTCGCCAACGGCTCTGCGCAGCTCGTCGAGGGCGAAGTGCCACAGGTGTCGACGATGGTCGACGCCAAGGGCAACGTCATCGCGTGGCTGTACTCGCAGCGCCGGTTCGAGGTGCCGAGCGACCAGATCGCAAACACGATGAAGCTGGCGATCGTCTCGATCGAGGACAAACGGTTTGCCGAGCACAACGGCGTGGACTGGCAGGGCACGCTCACCGGCCTGTCGGGCTACCTGTCCGGAAACCTCGACACCCGCGGCGGCTCGACCCTCGAACAGCAGTATGTGAAGAACTACCAGCTGCTGGTGGTCGCGCAGACCGACGCCGAGAAGCGTGCCGCCATCGAAACCACCCCCGCGCGCAAGCTGCGCGAGATTCGCATGGCGCTGACTCTCGACAAGACGTTCACCAAGCCGGAGATCCTGACCCGCTACCTCAATCTGGTGTCGTTCGGCAACGGCGCGTACGGCATCCAGGATGCGGCGCAGACTTATTTCGGGATCAACGCCTCCGAGTTGAACTGGGAGCAGGCCGCGCTGCTGGCCGGCCTGGTGCAGTCGACCAGCACGCTGAACCCCTACACCAACCCCGATGGCGCGCTGGCACGTCGAAACCTGGTGCTGGACACCATGATCGACAATCTACCCGAGCACGCCGACGAGCTGCGCGCCGCCAAGAACCAGCCGCTGGGCATCCTGCCGCAGCCCAACGAGCTGCCGCGCGGCTGTATCGCGGCCGGCGATCGCGCGTTCTTCTGCGATTACGCGCTGGACTACCTTGCCCGCGCCGGTATCAGCAAGGAGCAGGTCGCCAAGGGCGGCTACATGATCAAGACCACGTTGGATCCCGACGTGCAGATCGCGGTGAAGTCCGCAATCGACGGCATCGCGAGCCCCGATCTCAACGGCGTCGCCAGCGTGATGAGCGTGATCAAGCCCGGCAAGGACAGCCATCCGGTGCTGGCGATGGCAAGCAACCGCACCTACGGCCTGAACACCGATGCCGGTGAGACCATGCAGCCGCAGCCGTTTTCACTGGTCGGTGACGGTGCGGGCTCCATTTTCAAGCTCTTCACCACGGCCGCCGCGCTGGATATGGGCATGGGCATCAATGCCCAACTGGACGCGCCGGCCCGGTTCGAAGCCAAGGGTCTGGGCAGCGGGGGCGCCAAGGGCTGCCCTCCCGCCACCTGGTGCGTGCAGAACGACGGCAACTACCGCGGACAGCTCAACGTCACTGACGCCCTCGCCACCTCGCCGAACACCGCGTTCGCCAAACTCATCTCACAGATCGGCGTGCAGCGAAGCGTTGACATGGCCGTCAAGCTCGGCCTGCGGTCCTACGCACTGCCCGGCACCGCCCGCGACTACGACCCGCAAAGCAACGAAAGCCTCGCCGATTTCGTCAAGCGCCAGAACCTGGGCTCGTTCACGCTGGGTCCGATCGAGGTGAATCCGCTGGAACTGTCCAACGTGGCGGCCACCCTGGCGTCCGGCGGCGTGTGGTGTCCTCCCAACCCCATCAGTAAGGTCACCGACCGCGCCGGCAAGGACGTCTCTGTCACGACGGAGACGTGCGAGCAGGTCGTCCCCGAGGGGCTTGCCAACACACTGGCCAACGCGATGAGTAAGGACGACCAGAGCGGAACGGCGGCTAGTGCGGCCGGATCGGCGGGTTGGACCTTGCCGGTGTCGGGCAAGACCGGAACAACCGAGGCGCATCGCTCGTCGGGTTTCGTTGGCTTCACGAATGCGCTGGCCGCGGCGAACTACATCTATGACGATTCGACGACACCGTCGGATCTGTGTTCCTTCCCACTGCGGCAATGTGGTTCTGGAAACTTGTATGGCGGTAACGAGCCTGCCCGGACCTGGTTCACCGCGATGAAGACGATCACTCCGCCAGATGTCCACCTGCCGCCGACCGATCCGCGCTATGTCGACGGCGCCCCCGGCTCGAAGGTGCCCAGCGTGTCGGGCCTGACCCAGGACACCGCGCGGCAGCGGCTGAAGGAGGCCGGCTTCCAGGTCGCCGATCAGGCCAATCCGGTCAACAGCTCGGCGCCGTACGGCGCGGTGGTCGGAACATCCCCCAGTGGCCAGACGGTGCCCGGTTCGATCATCACGATCCAGATCTCCAATGGCATCCCGCCGCCACCGCCACCGCCGCCGGCCGGGATACCGGGCATGCCGCCGGAGATAGGCCAGACGGTCGTCGAGATCCCCGGCCTGCCGCCGATCACTGTGCCGGTGCTCGGTCCGCCGCCGCCCGCGGCGCCGCCACCGCCGTGATCGGGGCTGTGAGACCACTGTGCGGTTAGCCACGCGGCGCGGGCGAGAGTCGGTGCCTGCGGGTGACTGGCAGTAGGCTTTCCGCATGCCCGCCGCCCCGGCCCGATCGGCGACTCGCACGCCGGTCACAATGCTGAAGAACACTGCCGCCGTGACCGTTGGTTCCGTCGTAGCCGGGATCGGTTATGCGTCGCTGATCGAACGCAATGCGTTCGCGCTGCGGGAGGTCACAATGCCGGTGCTGGCGCCGGGGTCGTCGCCGCTTAAGGTGCTGCACCTCAGCGATATCCACATGCGTCCCAAGCAGCGGCGCAAGCAGGCATGGCTGCGTGAGCTGGCCCGCTTGGAGCCCGACCTCGTTGTCAACACGGGCGACAACCTGGCCCACCCCAAGTCGGTACCCGCCGTGGTCCAGGCGATGGGCGATCTGCTGTCCGTGCCCGGCGTATTCGTGTTCGGCAGCAACGACTACTTCGGGCCGCGAATGAAGAACCCGGCTAACTACTTGACCAATCCCGGACATCGGGTGCATGGCGAACCGCTGCCGTGGCAGGACCTGCGGGCGGCGTTCACCGAGCGCGGCTGGCGGGACTTGCCGCATACCCGCCGCGAACTCGAGGTGGCCGGCCTGCGGATCGCCGTGGCCGGGGTAGACGACCCACACCTGTCCCGGGACCGCTACGACACCATCGCGGGGCCCGCCAGCCCGGCCGCGAACCTGACGCTGGGGCTCACTCATTCACCCGAGCCGCGGGTGCTGGATCGCTTCGCCGCCGACGGCTACCAGT
>JAJKIB010000343.1 GCA_021154745.1 Mycobacterium sp. | reverse complement strand
TCATACAATGGATTGATAGTCCCGAAACCCGAGCGGACGGGGAGGCACCGCGGTTGTCGGAGGCCTGCAAAGACTTGCGGGAGCCCGAGCGAGCAGTCTGCGCAAGACGTCCGCCCATGCTCCCAGCGTTTCCCGGAGGTTTACATCGTTGACCTGCCCCAACGGCGGATCCACCCGGCTCATGTGCTCATCAACCGCGGAACGCGCAGGACGTGTACGACTTCATTGAGGCGTGGCCCGTGGGGCGCTCGAGATGGGCGCCCCACCGGGACTGTCAGGCGCCCCAGCCGGGGGTGATAAACTGCATGTCCGTCCACTTGATGCAGCGGCCAAGGGCGTCTTGGGTCAGCCCCGGATACGTGGAACCCTGCTCCGCCTTGATTCCCGACCCGCTGCCAGAGTTGTCACCCAGGTAGGCACCGTACCGCTGCAGCGTGCGAGCGATCACCAGCCCCGGGCCGGTGCAGTTCGCAGGGGGCTGCCAAGACTCCTGCACCCGGATGCGCTGCCCCTCAGCTCCCCACCCGTTCTTGTTGTTCTCGTGGCCGACCATCGGGCTGACGTGTCCGGCCGCCGAGTCCGTCTCGATCCAGAACATCTCGAGGACGTGGCCCAGCGTTCCCCCGTTGGCGCCCTGTTCAGCGGCGGCCAACAGGTCGTCCCGAATCAGCATGGAGTCGGGGATGATGCCGCGGGAACGCTCGTTCAATGAGCTGCTCTTGGAGGGGTTCCGCCGGTCGAGCCCGTTGGAGTTGTGCTCAAAGGACCCGCCGACGAGGTTCCCATCGCCACCGGACTTCAGGACCCGCGTTCCGTCGTACCTCACGTTGGCACCCCATACGGTGAACCCGGACGGCCGCACGGAGCTCCCGCAACGGTCGATGACCACGATGGGCGAGTCATTATTGACGGGCAGGCTATCAGCGAAGTTCGACGGGGCGTGGAAACCGGTGCTGGCCAGGAATGCCTGCGAGGCTGGCAGAGTCGCACTGGAAGCAAATTTCCACACCGGGTCCGTGCATTGCCCCTCGGCGTAACCTATCCCCCAAGAGTTGCTGCCGACGCCTCGGATGCGCGGGTAGTCGTACGGGTCGTTGGCGTCCACAAACTTGATTCCCTCCCCCGAGTTCGAGGCCACGGGGACACCTGAGGTGGGCAGTGGCTTCCGGAAGAACGAGTTGGTCGAGTACGCGATAAACGGCGACGCCGGGGCTGCGTTGGCCGGCGTGATAAGGACGAGTGCGACGGTGACGACCGTGATGAGGGCTGCACTAAGCCCCCGGACAGGTCCGGGCATGAAGAAGCTCCTTCAGATGGTGATGAACTGCGAATAAGGCGGCCTGGTCGCAGCGGGACCCACGCCTAGCTCCGGGGTGCGTGGCGGGCACCGCAAAGTGATCACTACTGGTGATCCCAGACGCCCGGCCATCGTTGGTGTCGGCCACAATGGCGGAGTCGGAACAATGGCGGGATGCAGCCGTGGAGAGGCAGTTCAAACACGGCCGGGAGGCGACGATGGAGCACCCTTTGCGGGCAGGTGAGCAACCTCCTGGGTCCGAGCGCCCGGAGTGGTCCCTCTATCCCTTCTTGCCCTGTGACCGGAACCCGGAGAGCGGTCGTCGACAGAGATATCGTCTCACACTGGAGGACGCTGTCCAACGTTTCGAGCTAGTCGATTAACTTTCTCGACACGGGTTCAAGTTGACGAGCCACCAGGACCGTACGTCGGGACAGCGGCTCACGACGTATGGATAGTTGGAGCCCGGTGCTCACTCTCAGTACAAGGCCGGCGCGCACCGCAAATGAACACCGAGCTAGCGGCCCTGGCACGCGTAGCGGCACGGGAGTTCGGACTACGATGCGTGACTTGATGGATGCCTTTCAGCACGCAGTCGACGAGGCGCGACGCCAGCTCATCCGGGATGAAGGGCAGAACGTGTCCGTGCGGGAGCTGATTCGCCGCGCTGGGTTCGACGACTCGCGTCGAGCCTCGGTCGCGCGTCACCTCAATCCGCACCAGCCGTGGCCGAAGGGGCACAAGGTGCCGCCGGATATCGTGCGGGCGCTGGCGGCGGTCCTGCCGATCAACGAGTCGGACTTGATGAAGGCCGCGCAACTCGCGGCGGGCTACCGGGTGCGCGGCGATGAGGAGCGGGATCTGGGGTTCGAGGTGGCACGGTTCCTGGGAGACGAAGAGGTGCCCGAGGGTGAGAAGGCCCGGCTGCGGGCACGGCTGCTGCAGATCGTCGCAGAAGACCTCCAGCGATCCTCTGGCGGATGACCCGGTCCCAGCGTCCCGACGGATAGCCGTGAGTCGAACCCACTTGCGAGTGTTACAGGAACGGTCCGAACTCGAGCCCGGTGCTGGCGAGGAAAGCTGGTGAGAAACCTCGCTGTGAGGTCTAGCTCGCCGGGGATTCGCTGCCTCTTGACGGCCGTCGCCCACGCTGCGGTCGGGGCTGCAGCCAGTCGTCTGAGACTCAATGTCGGCCGCCGGGTCCAGGTCTTGGACGGTCGGCATCCGCTCATTCGCGCTACGCGTCTTAGACCTACGGTGATGTACATTCCCGCCGGCCCGCCCGCGACGCATCCTAGTGAGGAAGCTAAGTGCGCGGCTCATTGCGTCGGCCACTCGTCACCGCCGCTCCATACTCGGCTTGCCGGCCGCTGCCACCGTTACAGGCCGTTGTCGTCCATGCCTCGGCCCTTGCGTTCGCACCTTTGCGCGATGTGTCAACGCGGCGTTGTACCACGCGCAGTCGCTCGTGGTACACGCGCAAGAGTTGATATGAGCGTCGAGCAATTACACCGCACCGGCACATCATGCCCTCGTTCAAAGCATGCTTTTGTCGAGGGTCAACGCCTCGGCGCTCGGAGCGGGGCCAGTGGAGTTGCTGAAGACGGCCGCGGCGCAGATGCATGACGGGGCCTTCGCTGCTGGTCATGGAGCGGCGGTCAGCGGCCGGTGGCTTCTTCTTGGTTATGAACGCCTCCCGACTGTCGGTGATGTCCTCGACGTAGGCGCGGCAGTCGCAAGCCAGGCCACACAGGGATCGGGCCATCCAGTAGGTCCGGCCGGTGACGATGTCGGTCACAATCACGCTTGGCGGCTCGAAGTCGTCGGGGATCTCTCGCGGGAGCCGCGGAAGCATGTTGAACTCTTCGACGTCCTCTGGTGCCAGCGTCAGCGGGATCGCACCGCTGTTGTAAGTCAGCGCGACGATCGTTCCGGGCATGGCGGCTTCCCCCGTACCTCGCTTGCTCGGGACTTCCAGGCCGAAGTCCTTCGGAAACACAACTTCATTTCCGCCTGCGCCCGCTCCTGTAGGTCAACAGGCTTGTTCGGCCGGTCTGCCGGTCGTGCCGACCACTCTCGTTACCTGCTGTGACCGCCCGGGCAGTGGCATTGTCTCGAGCGAGGGCGGGTGACTAAGGACTGCCATCACGGCGCGTAGCTCGAACCCTCACACTGCGAGCAGTAGGTCTGCGAGCAGTAGGTCCGGGCTGGTTATGCGTGTGGCAGAACCGCGGATGGCCGCTGCGCCGGCAGCTCGCTCTGCCGGCACGCGCGTCCGGGTGAGCGTGGTCGAAGCTCTCGGCGCTGCGGATGGCCGAGCCGACTAGAACGGCGAGCAGCGTGGAGCCCAAGAACCACGTCGTACCCCCTAGCAGCAGCCAGGTCCACCACGTCATTGGCGTTGCTCCCTAACCAGGGGCTGCACTCGCGATCTTCATAGGGCGTCGGCATGACAGCGGTCCGTGGTCACTGCCTGCTGAGACGCTTCCGACCCGACCGGCCGGGTGTGCTGGTGCTGTTCATGGCATTGCTGCTCAAGCAGGTCTGGACGTGACGCACGAGCGGACGTCGTGGAACATGCAACGGTCGCCGTGCGCCTGCAGCATGTCTGCCGTGGCGGAGACCGCAGACGCTGGTCTGCGCAGCCGTCACGTACACGCCGCAGCCGCAATATCCGTGTGCCGTCGGGCGAAGACAACTCAGTGGCGTATTTGGCCGGATACTCCGGGCAGCACCGCGAGCTGAATCGTTCTTGAATGTCGGGGTCGACAAGATCGCCAGGACGTCAGGGGCGTCGTCGTCACCGCGCACACAGGGTCAAGCCAGATCGGCGTGCAAGTCACGTAGGTGATCACGCTCGCCGCGGAGCTGATTGACCGTCTGTCCGGTCCCGCCAGCTGTGCGTCGTCAAGGCGCCGGGCCGTCGCGACCACCACCGAGCCTCGGCGGCCAGGCAATATGACGATCAGTAACCAGAATGCTCACGCTCTGGCTAACGGGGTCAGGATGTGCCAGAGTGCTCATGGACCGTGCGCCTCCTTGCTAGGCGTATTGGTCTAGGGGCCCGCCTGATGTGGCCGCACCGGGCGGGCCCTGCCTGATCCTCGTGAAATTCGATATTGAAGGATCTCGATATCCACGATGATGGCGCCAGTTCAGAGTCTGCCCGGTCCGGAAACCAACCACAAGGGGTGGCGGGCAGGTTTCTCTGGGCTACCTGTCACCGCTGGTTGAGGCTCGGGTGAGGGTCCTACTGAAGCGTCCTGGGTCTGGCGGAGGTTCTGATCTCGCAAGGAGGCTGAAGCTGTGTCAGCACCCCGCAAGTACGACGAGGAGACCCGCCCGCATCGTGCGGATGCACCAGGAGCGACTCCGTGATCTGAGCGAGTCGAAGCTGACCGCCCGCCGCGCGGTGGGCGCGGTTATGGACATCAATCCGGCCACCCTGCGCAACTGGGTGGGGCGCGCGAAGAGGTCGACACCGGCGCCCGACCCGGCGTGATGAGCGAGGCGTCGGAGGAGGTCAGGGGCGCTGCGCCGGGAGGTTGCCGAGCTGCGCCGGGCCAATGAGATCGACGAGACCGCGTCGGCGTTTTCGCCCCGGCGGAGCTCGACCGCCGACTCAAGTAGTCGTCGACTACCTCAGCGCGCACGCCGACCGGTTCGGGGTCGAGCCGATCTGCCGGGTGCTGAGCGAGCACGGCCTGCCGATCGCCCCGAGCGTGGTCATGACACGGTTGTGGCGGGCAGCCAGATGTTTCCGGTGAACAGTCCGCGCAGGACGTCGAGCGCGGCTTGGCCGTTTCTTGGCGGCGGTGGAGAGGTAGAAGCGGACGGCGAGGAAGGCGCGAGCGCCGGTTTCGGTTCGCCAGCTGCCGGAGATCTTCTGTTGCAGTTTGATCATTCGAATGTCGCGTTCGGCCTGGTTGTTGTCGAAGGGCACCGGAAGTCGACGGTGAAGCGGAGGACGTCCTCGCGGTGGGTGTGCAGCCGGGCGAGCAGGGCAGCGGCGGGGCCGAGCTTGGGGTGGCCGCGTTGCCGGTGCGCGGCGGGGGCGGGTTGAGCCGCTGGCCCGACGAGTAGCCGGTCATAGCCGGTGCCGAGATCGGTCAGCAGCCCAGGGGCTAGCTGCCACTCGCCGCGGACGGCGGCGTTGTGGACCGCGACGTAGGCCTCGACCAGCAAGTCGGCCAGCGCGGTCGGCCAGTTCTGCCCGGTGATCTCGGCCATGCCGGCGAGCTCGCGCAGGTGGTGGGCGTTGCACAGCGCGTGCGTGCAATGGGTGTAGCGGCAGTAGGAGGCGTACCCGTCGTGCACCGCGATGCCGGTGAAGGCCCGCAGCACGCCGCGGGCAGCACGCCGGCGGCGTCCATCGCGGCCTGCCCGCGGCGGGGATCGAGGTGGTAGAGGGTGCGCCGGTCGGTGCAGGCCACGTGTGTCGCCACAGCCCGGCGGCCACGCGTCCGCCGGTCTCATCGACGCCGACGACCGGCGCGGCGACCAGGCCGGCGCGCAGGCATGCGCAGAACTCGCCCAGCCGGGCGGCCGCGGCCGGCAGCAGCCCGGCCAGATAGCCGGCCGAGACCGGCGCGCCGAAGCAGTCGGCCAGGTACTGCGCGGCGCGGTCGACCGGCAGGTGCCGGCGGGCAAGCAGATACGGCCCGAGCGCGGCCACGCCCGGGCCGTAGCAGGTCGGCGCGCTCGCCTCCGGCGGAAACGGAGCCGCGGTCATGCTCCGCAGCCGCAGACCCGACGCTGCGCGCGGTGCTCGACCACCCGCAGCCCGATCGTCGGCAGGTCGAAC
>JAJKIB010000342.1 GCA_021154745.1 Mycobacterium sp. | reverse complement strand
CGACCTGGCCCGCGCGCTCGCCGACGCGCCTGTCGGCAGTGACGGCTGGATCAGGGCCGTCGGCTACCACGAGGCGGTCGCCGGACCACTGGACCGCGATGTGCTCGACGAGGTGTCGCCGCGGCAACCCGTCCGCGTGCAGCACCGCAGCGGCGTGCTGTGGACTCTGAACTCGGCGGGGCTGGCCAAGGTGGGACTGGCCGGACACCCCGACGGGCGGCTACGCAGCTCCGACCGCAGGTGGTCAGACACGCTGCAGCGCAACGAAACCGGGCTGGCCGAGGTAAGCCGAAGGCTGATCGGGTACGGCGTCACCGGCGTCACCGACGCGACACCCGACTTCGAAATCAGTGACATCGTGAAGCTGATGGCGGCACACCGTCGCGGTGAGCTGCGTCAGCGCGCGCACTGCCTGGCACCGGGCAAGCGCATCCTGCACGACGGTGACCTCGACCTGGACGAACTCACCGCGTGGGTCGCCGAACGCCACGCCGCCGACGCCCCGGTCGCGGTGCATTGTGTGACGGCCGCCCAACTCGTCGTCACCCTCTCGGCGCTGCGCGAGGCGGGCACCCATCCGCATGACCGCATCGAACACGCGGCCGTGGTGCCCGACGGGAGCATGGCTGAGCTCAAAGAACTCGGGGTCACCGTAGTGACCCAGCCCAACTTCGTCGCCGAGCGCGGCGACCAGTACCTGACCGACATCCCCGCCGACGAACTTCACGAGTTGTGGCGGGTGGCCTCCCTGCGGCGGGCCGGGGTGAAGGTCGCGCTGTCCACCGACATGCCGTTCGGGGAGGGCGACCCGTGGGCGACCATGCGCGCCGCTGTCCATCGCACGACCGCGGCCGGCGCGGTCCTCGGACCCGACGAATGTGTCTCGGCGCCTGAGGCTTTGACGATGTTCTTCGGCACGTCGAGCCAACCCACTGACACACGCGCCATCGCGCCCGGCCAGCCCGGCGACCTGTGCGTTTTGGCCGCGCCGCCGAAAGAGGTGCTCGAAGCGCTCGACTCGCAGATGGTGGCCGCCACCGTTGTCGCCGGCGAGGTGGTGTTCGAGCGCGGCTGAGTTCTGCCGGTGGCGAACCACGGCATAGCCGCTGCCATGCGAGCGCTCAATTGGCTATGGCTGAAGACCGTCTGCCCGACGACGAGGAGGCGCTGGACGCGTACTCGACCGTCGTCACGTCCGTCGCCCGGGTGGTGCTGCCCAGCGTCGCCAGCCTGGCGGTTCGCACCTCGCGCGGCGACGGGAGCGGCAGCGCCAGCGTCATCACGCCCGACGGCTACCTTCTGACCAGCGCCCATGTCGTGGCCGGAGCCAACAACGCCGAAGCGACGTTCACCGATGGGACCACTGTGAATGTCGACGTCGTCGGCCGCGACGTGTTGTCCGACCTGGCCGTGCTCAAGGCCCGTGACGCGGTGCCCGCGCCGGTCACGATTGGGCGCGCCGAGGATCTGCGGGTGGGCCAGCTCGTGGTCGCCGTCGGCAATCCGCTTGGCCTGGCCGGCAGCGTCACCGCCGGCATCGTGTCCGGGCTTGGCCGGTCGTTGCCGACGAAATCGGGACGGGTTGTCGATGAAGTGATCCAGACCGATGCCGCGCTCAATCCAGGCAACAGCGGCGGTGCGCTCGCCGACGGGCGGGGCCGCATGGTCGGCGTCAGCACCGCGGTCGCGGGAGTCGGTCTGGGACTTGCTGTTCCGGTCAACGACTCGACGCACAGGATCATCGCGTCGCTGATGAGCACGGGCCGGGTGCGCCGGGCCTGGCTGGGCATCGCGGGCGCGCGCATCCCGGTCGCTCCGGCCCTGGCCGCCAAACTCGGCACCACCACCGGACTGCAGATCGCCAGCGTCGTGAAGGGCAGCCCGGCCGCCGACGCCGGCCTTCGCCGCGGCGACATCGTGGTCAGCGTCGACGGCCACCACATCGTCACCGCGACCGCGATCCAGAAGCTCATGGTCGAGGACGCGATCGCCCGCCGCATCGAGATGACGGTGTGGCGCAACGGTGCGCTGGTCGACGTGTTCGTGGTGCCTCGCGAGCTCGCCGACACCTGAGCAGCCGTTGACTGGGACCACCGCGCGGACCTAGAGTCTGATTTGCAGAAATAGTTTCCTTATTACGGAAGACGACACGACAGGGAGACAGCAGTGCGCATCAGACACCTTGGAATCGTTGTCCAGGACCTCGAGCGGACCGCCGAGTTCTACGAGAACGTGCTGGGCTTCAAGCGTCTGGGAGACGCGCGGACCCCTGGCCATTACCCCGGCAAGGCGCTCGATCTCAGCGACGGCGAGGTGAATTACTCGCTGCTGCAGCCCAACCCGGAGATCGAACGGTCCGGGTGGACCTACGGCGCCATGGGTCCCAACCACATCGGTGTGACGATCGAGGACACCGGCGCCGTGGTCCGCGCGCTCGAGGACCGCGGCATCGAGGTGTACGGCGCTGAGGCGGCAGATCCGCCGCGGTTCTTCAAGTTCCGCGATCCGGACGGTGTCGAGGTGGACGTCGCCACGCCGGAGCGTGGCTGGAAGTTCTGACCGTCCGGGGCCGCGAGCGTCCGCCGTTGTGGCTCGTCGGCACCGTCGCCGGCATCTTCTTACTTCAGGTCGCGGTCACGCTGGCCCGACCGGTGTCGACGTACCGGCTTCTTGCCCTGGGCGCTGACGCCGCCACCGTCGGCGTGACGGCCGCATGCTTCGCCGTTCCGCCGATCGTGCTCGCGGTCGGCTTCGGCCGGTGGACCGAGCGGCACCACCCCGCGATCCTGCTCGGCTTCGGGCTCGGCGTCGGGGCGGCTGCGGCCTTCGCTCTCGTTGTCGCAGAACAGATCTGGGCCATCGCGGTCGCGACGACGGCACTTGGCATCGGGCATACGTCGGCAACTATTGGCGGGCAGAGCATCATGGCCCAGGCGGACAGTTCGCTCGCGCGCATCAGCAGGTTCGGCACCCTCACCACCGTGTCGGCACTCGGCCAGATCGTCGGACCGGTTCTCGGCGGCGTGATCATCGGGCACACCGAACAGCCGAGCCTTCCAGCGACGTCGTCGGCCTTGCTGGTCGCGGCATGGGTCTTCGTCGCGGCTCTACCCGCCACCGCCGGCGCGATGCGCACCCGCATCCAGCTGTCGACGGTGCGCGAGGGCAAGGCCGAACGGGTATGGGGTCTGCTGCGCAGACGAGGGATGCCCGCGGCGCTGATGACGAGCTTCTCCGCGAAGAGCGGCATCGACCTGCTCTTGGTCTATGTCCCCTTGCTCGGCGTGGCCGTCGGGCTGACGTCGTCGCAAGTCGGCATCCTGCTGGGCATCAGCTCCAGCGGCGCCCTGCTCGCGCGGGCTGCGACCCCGTTCTTCGTCCGGCGCATCCCGACGCTGCGACTCACCGTGATCGCGACGGTCGTCGCGGCGTCCTGCCTGCTTGTTCTCGCGGTGAGCAGCAACGTGGCGCCGATGATGATCGCGATGTCGGTGCTCGGCTTCGCGCTCGGCCTGTCGCAGACCACCACCATGGACTGGGTCGTCAACCTGGTCGACGACACCAGCCGCGGCTCAGCGCTCGGTCTGCGGGTCGCAACCAACCGTGTCGGGCAGGCGTTCATTCTCGCGGTGGCGGGCGCGGTATCCGGTGTGTGGGGAGTCGGTGCCGCCTTCGCGCTGCTGGCGGTCGTCATGTTCGCGACGGCCGCCTCTGGCGTCGCGAGCGCGCGTCGCGGCCCTCAGTCCGCGGGTGCGTGAACGGCCCCTGGCGACATCGGCGTTCGGGAGATCGTCTCGATCATCAGCTCACCGATACGCGAAATCCGTTGCGGATTAAGCCGACTCGTCGGTGCGGCCACCGCGATCGCAGCGGGCCGGCCCGCGAAGTCGCGGAATGCGACCGCCACCGAGCCCACGTCCTCCTCGGTCTCGCCCGAGTTGACCGCATAGCCCCGGACCCTGGCCTTGCCCACTTCCTTCAGCAATTTCGCCTGGGTCGTGATCGACCGATCGGTCCGTGCCGGGAACGGCTCGGCCGACGTGGGGTACAGCCTGGACACCTGCTCGTCGGTCATCTGGGCGAGCAGCGCCTTACCGAGCGAGGTGCAGTGGGCGGGGGCCAAGGTTCCCGTCCGTGCCACCACGCGCAGAGCGCGTTCGGATTCCAGCCCGTCGACATAGCGGACCGCAGTGCCCTCCAGCGCGCCGAGATGAACCGTCTCGCCCGTCTCGGTGGCCAGTTCCTCCATCACCGGCCGGGCTTGCTCACGAACGTTCAGTGACCCGACGACGGCCAGCCCCACCTCGACCAACGCTGGGCCCGCGACGTAGGCGCGCGTGACCGGTTCCTGCTGGACGAAGCCGTGGTGGGCGAGCATCGCAAGCAGCCGGTGCGCCGTCGAGTGCGCCACCCCTAGGTACTTGCACGCGTCGGTGAGCCGGACCCGCGGCTGCTCACGGAACAACAGAAGCAAGAGCAGCGCGTTGTTGACCGAGGCGATCGGGTAGGCGGGGCCGGTTTCGCTCTCCGGTCGCATCTTCTGCATAGAAGAATCGTACCGCCTGGCCCGATCGGGGTTTGCCGACGCGACACGACCGCCTGTCGCTGGGAAAGTGACGCTTGACACAGCGGTGCGACACTTCTAGGTTTTCTCACAGCAGAAGACATTTCCATCTTGAAGACATCGCAAAGAGGTCTGCATGGATCAGGACATCGTTCGGCGCGCCAGCGACAACGCAGCGGATGTCGCTCGAAACGGCGAGGGCCAGCACCCGCCTGTCGCCGACGATGTCGAACCTGCTGCTGACGGCCATGCCGAGCAGCAGCCCGCCGACGGCGATCACAAACGCGACGCCCGGCTGACCCGCCGGGTCCACGTGGTCCTCGGAGTCGTGATCGCCGTGCTCGGCGCGTGGTTGCTGTACATGAGCCGAACCGAACTGGCGTTCCGCGGCCCGAACCACGAGCCCGGCCCCGGTTACCTTCCCGTCCTGCTGACGCTGGGCCTCATCGGCCTGGGCCTGGCGCTGTCGGCGGTGTGGTTGTGGGGCCCCAAGGCGCGTAGCGGCGAGGCGCCCACGTTGTCACTGCAACCCCGGCATATCGCCCGCGCCCTTCTGGTATGGCTCGCCCTGGTCGTCTGTGCCCTGCTGATCGAGCCGCTCGGCTTCCTACTTGCCGGCGAAATACTCGTCCTGCTGGTGATCGTCGTGATCGAAAGAATTCGGTCCATCCCGCTGATCATCGCGCTGCTCCTGCTGCCGCCGGCAATGTACTTCCTGTTCGACACCCTGCTCGAGGTGCAACTCCCAGGAGGAACTCTGTGGTACTGAATCAGTCTGGGCGCCAACGGTGAACGCGATCGACGGCCTGCTTCACGGTCTGCAGTCCGCCATCACGCCCACAAATCTGTTATGGCTCATCGTCGGCTGTCTGCTCGGCACTCTCGTCGGCATCCTGCCCGGCCTCGGGCCACCCGCCACGATCGCGATCCTGTTGCCGCTGGCCACCGGCTTCGCCCCCGCGACCGGCCTGATCATGATGGCCGGCATTTACTACGGCGCCAAGTACGGCGGATCGACTACGTCGATCCTGCTGAACATTCCTGGCGAGTCCTCGTCGGTGGTGACCTGTATCGACGGCTACGAGATGGCCAAACAGGGCCGCGCAGGGAAAGCCCTTGGGATCGCGGCCATCGCCTCGTTCGTCGCGGGAACGATCGGCGTGATCGGGCTGACCTTCCTCGCTCCCATCGCGGCCGACGTCGCGGTCAACTTCGGTCCACCGGAGTACTCGGCGCTGATGGTGTTCGCTCTGCTGCTGGTGATAATGCTGGCAGGCGATTCCATGCTCAAGGGCTTCATCGCGATGTTCATCGGGCTCTTCCTGTCCACCATCGGCACCGACCTGTTTTCCGGCGAGCCGCGGTTCACCGGCGACCAGATCGAGCTTGCGGGAGGTATCGAGTTCATCGCACTGTCCGTCGGCATCTTCGCCGTCGGTGAGGTGCTGGTGAACATCGAGGAGAAGACCGAGAAGCAGCTATTCAAGGTCCCCAACAGGATTCGCGACCTGCTTCCGTCCCGCAAAGACATCACCAAGTCGACGCCGGCCATGCTGCAGGGCGGCATCGTGGGTTTCCTGATCGGCATTCTGCCGGGGGCGGGGTCGACGGTCGCCTCGTTCGTCTCCTACATCATCGCCAAGCGGACCTCCAAGACGCCCGAGGAGTTCGGCAAGGGCTCGATCGAGGGAGTGGCCGCGCCCGAGGCGGCGAACAATTCGGAGACAGGCGGGGCGATGGTGCCGCTGCTGACGATGGGCATCCCCGGATCGGGAACGGGCGCAGTGCTTCTCGGCGCACTGGTGCTCTACGGACTCAACCCCGGCCCGCTGCTATTCCATGAGCATGCCGACGTGGTGTGGCCGATCATCGCCAGCATGTACCTGGGCAACATCGCGCTGCTGGTGATGAATCTGCCCATGGTCCCGCTGTTCGCAAAGCTGCTGAACACGCCGTACAAGGTGCTCTACCCGGCGATCCTGTTGATCTCGGTGGTGGGCGTATACAGCGTCAACTTCTCGATCTTCGACGTCGGTCTGTTGGTGGTGTTCGGCCTCCTCGGGTACGTATTGCGCAAGCTTGACATCCCGCCTGCCCCTTTGGTTCTGGCCTTCGTGCTCGGCCCGATCGCGGAGAACGCTATCCGGCAGTCGCTGCTGCTGTCGGACAACAGCCCCGTCATCTACCTGCAGCGGCCCATTTCGGCGACGCTGATCGGCCTGGCGGTCGTGCTGATGGTTGTGCTGGCATTCGGCCGCGGGCGCAAGGTTCGCGACCAGGTGGTCGAGATCGACGCATGAGCGCAGCTTGCGAGCGAATAGACAGGCCATGAGCCAATCCTCTAAAAGGAAGGAAGCGGACATGTTCCGAATCAGGCAACTAGCCATCACCGCCGTCGCGGCACTGGCCTTGGTCGCGCTCGCCGCGTGCGGCGGCTCAGGCGGTGGCGGAAAGTCCGGTCCGGTTGAAGTCGTCACGCACAACGCCGTCGGCGG
>JAJKIB010000341.1 GCA_021154745.1 Mycobacterium sp. | reverse complement strand
GTGCTCGACGGAGGGCACCGCGGCTGGGAGGCATGAATCATGAGCGTTCGACATTGGCGGCCGGTGATCAGCGTGGCGATCGTGGCTGTAACCTTAACGGTGGTGTCGATGGCGTGGGCGACGCTGCTTACGCCGACGAAGGTGATCGGCGGAAAGGGAAACCAGATCTTGCCAGTCGCGACGCCGGGGGCGACATTCGTGGCCTTCTCGTCGAGTCGGCCTGGGCATCCAGATATCTACGATGCCTACCTGAAGCCGGCCGGTCAGCGCAAGATCAAGGTCAATCAGAACGGCCAGGCGTTCACTGGCGGCATCAGCGGCCAGACGTTGATCTACCAGCACTTCCGCAGCGGGCAGTCGAACATCCAGGAGTTCGACATGGTCACCCATCAGCACAGCGCCCCAGGGGGGGTAAACACTCCCGCGTGGGAGTGGGCGCCCTACATCTCGGGCGATTGGGTGATGTTCGGAAGGATCAACCTGCGAGCGCGTCCAGACGCCTACCGCGTGATCCTCCGAAACGAGTTGACATCCGAGACGCGAGTACTCCAAGCACACACCGGAGCTCCCCAAAAGAGCCTGACTCCCGGCGGCTTGGACGGAGACTGGCTGAGCTGGGATCGCTTCACCCCCCGTACCCACAAGTCCGCCATCGTCCGCTATCAGATCTCCACCCAGCAACAGCTGCTGGTGCCAGCCCCAGCCGGAAAGGATCACTACACGTCGACCGTGAACAACGCCGGCGACCTGTTCTACGCCCGGGCCGACCACAGGTGCGGCGCCCACGTCACCCTCCGCGAGCACACAATCGACGGCGCCGACACACTCCTCACTCGGATACCACGCGGCTACGACGTCGGTGGCCTCTATGCCGTGGATGAAGGCGCCGGAGTCACAACCATCTACTTCTACCGCCTCAAATGCTCGGACCGCAGCGCCGACGGGTACAAGATCGTCGTCAGCTAACCAATCATGCCAAGTAGCTGCGTCGGATCGAGTGACAACTCGGACGGACGCTTGACGAGCTCGCCTAGGGCGCCGGTGGTGGAACTAGCCGCTAGGACACGCTGGTTCAGACCATAGGCAGGCCGGAGACGGCTCAGAGCCATATGTGTTTGCCGTGCGCTGAATCGGTCCAGCGGGTCGATCGGATGACGTCTGATCCGTCTAGCAGAGAATCCGCGACATCGGGTCCCGACTGCAAGTCTTGGAGGCGCTGTCCAGCGTCTGGCCCGTCGCGGCGCCCAGCACCTCCACGAGCCCAGCGATAGGAACATCGGCGAGGGGAGTGTGCGACGTCGAGGATGGCTGCGTAAGCCCTTTATCGGGCGGCGATGAGTCAGGAACTGCCGGCCTGGTGACCGGACGTGTAACTGAGCTTGTCAGGTCGTTTTGATAGCCGGCTGCCCACGGCTGGCTGGCCGCGGCCCAGCGGGAAGAGTGCGGCTCGCGGCGCATCGTCGACTCCGGATGAACAGATCCCGGTAGCGGTCGCGCTACCGGGATCTGGGCTTGTCGTCGCGTTCGAGCCGACGACGACGTCCACCTCGCCTGCCTCGGTGTGCGTGAAGCACACAGCTACAGCTACACCTAGCGGCGTCGGGCGACGCGGCGTGAGGTCCGTCGCGCTACTCGTCGCGAACCCATCATCGTGTGCCTCCTGTCGTCGCCTTTGCGCCCGTCTCGAGCCCGTGGAGGTGCTCCGCCTCCTCCGCTGTGACCAGGCCGATCTCGACCAGGTCGAGCGGGCTGATGAAACCGTCGCTGACCCGGAATCCCCCGGCGCGGGCGATCGCGTCTCGGAGCGGCACTGCCCAGTGGTGCTCGAGCAGCAGCAGCGCGGCGGCGGAGTCGTTGGGGATGTCCTCGAGCACATCCCAGGCCTGTTCGTCGGAGAACACCTTGACGCCGTCCTCAGCAGCCTGCTCAGCGCCGACCTCGGCCCCGACCACCATCCCTTCCTCGCCGTCGATGCCCAGGCCGATGAGCGCGGCTACCTTGCTCCCGAGTTCGATCGCCTCGTCCTTGCTGAGGTTGCTGAGGTGCATCACCTCGATCTCACCGTCCGCGTCCTTCCACACCGCCAGCGAGTCGATCACGCGAACCGCGTCCGACTCCCGGAGCCGCTCCAACTCCTCCAGGATCTCGCCGTGGAAGTCCGGCTCGCTGAAGCCCAACACCAACAGCTGCACTGGCCCGATCGCCATCTGTCACCCCATCCTGTCGTTTGCAACGTCTATCCGGCAGGATCGCGGCGCTCCCACCGCGGACCGTCATCCGAAGGGGATGACCGCTCCGGCGTGAGACTGCACGCCGGTGACAAGCGATTGGCCTGTTGCAGCCTGAACTAGTAGTGACCTCTCGACACCAGTGTGTTTCCCTGCCCCTGTAGGGTTGAATGATGGGAGAACCGCAGACGTGGCACCATGGCCTGATCGCGGACTGGTGGGCGGAGTTCAACACCGACGGCCCGGAGATCGACTACTTCGCCCGGTTTGTGGAGCGCGGTCAGCCCGCGCTCGACGCCGGATGCGGCGCGGGGCGGCTGCTCGTACCGTGGCTGCAGGCGGGGTACGACGTCGATGGCAGCGATGCGTCCGCCGACATGCTGGCGCGTTGCCGCATGCGGGCGCAGGCGCACGGATACGCTCCGCTTCTGCTTCACCAACGCCTGCACCAGCTCGACCCGCCGCGCCGATACCGCACCATCGTCGCGTGCGGCGTCTTCGGCCTCGGCAGCACTCGCGCCCAAGACGAGCAGGCGCTGCGGCGCTTTTATGAGGCACTTGATCCGGGCGGGGCGCTGCTGCTAGACAACGAGGCGCCGTACGCGAACGCCCACATTTGGAGCCGCTGGACCGGGGCCGGCCGTGCCGAGCTGCCGGAGCAGTACCCAGCGGAGGGTGTGCGCCGGGACGCCGCCGACGACAGTTCGCTCGAGCTGCGAAGCCGTCTACTCGCCGTCGACCCGCTCGACCAGTGCGCCACGATCGAGATCTGCGCACGCCGGTATCGCGGCCAGGCGGAGGTCGCGACCGAGACGCATCAGCTGTCGATGCGGATGTACCTCCGCGACGAGCTGCTGCTGATGCTCGAGCGGGCAGGCTTCTCCGACGTCCACGTGAGCGGCGGCTACGACGGCCTGCCACCCACGCCCGACCACGAGTTCCTGGTATTCGCGGCTCGGCGCTGAGATGGACGGACCGGGCCGAGCAGTCCGCCTGTCCCGACGCCTCACCTCGCCGCCGTGGCACCCATCGACATCGTTGGCTAACGGTCGATCTGTTCCGTAACAGGGTAGGCATGATGGGCGCAACCCAGCCAGCGACGAGGCCCGAGCACTCGTCGTTTCACCGAATGGCGCCACCGTTCCACCTGAGGCTAGGCGGCGACCCGGAGTAAGCGCCCCCAAGCAGCAGCCGCTACGCGCTCAGCGAATGGGCCTCCGCCAGTGGGTTGTGGTTGTCTGACCCAGCGATGTAGTCCTTGCACCGATAGAGCCAGTCCTGTTCGGCATGGTGGTGGGTCAGGGATTGGTCGATCTGTTCTCGCTCCATCAGAAGCCGGGTGATGATGTCCTTGTTACGGGCGATGGCCTCGTCCAGTCGGCCCGCCTCCGTGCTGTGGAAGTAGAGTGTCATAGCATGAAGGATATACTGGTGGCGTTAGCGTTTGGTTGGATCACGTGACTCCGACTCGCACTGAACTACGGCAACGGGCGGAGGGGCTCGCCGGTTACAGGCAGCCGCGTAGCGCGTCGACGCCGCGCTCACTATGCATGGCCTCCCGGAAGCCGGCCGCGGCGAGCTCGATCTCCGGCAAGTGGATCTTCGGGCGCTCGGCATTCAGCCGAGTGATCCACCTTGCCGCCGCGCGCTCGTAACGCTCCGGGATCTTCGCGGGCTCGCTATGCCGTCACAGCGCATCCAGCCAGCGCCGCAGCTGCCGCGGGGAGCGGAGACGCACCACACGCAGGTGCGCCAATTCCGGCCGCCCCAGAAGCTCAGCCAGACGCCGGCGCTGTGTCACGTACTTGCGCACGGCGTAGACGAACAGCGAATCCCATCCCACCAGCGCCGTTCGCCATGACTCCTGGTTCCCGTTCCACAGCGGTTCACTACCGCTGATCCGCAGGCGCGTCCGCCGCCACAGGCGACGCAGGCAGACGTGGAGCGGCATATCCAGCCAGATCACCGTGTCGGCCGCCTCGAGCACCATCGTGCCGACCTTGCGGCGGTAGTCGGAGTCGATCACCCACCGGTCGCCCTTGGCCATGAACTCCAGCAGCAGCGCACGCAACTCCTCATTGGGCGTCTCCGCCCACTCGGGGCCGTGCACCAGCGCGTCGGTCTCAAGGTGGCGCAGTCCGAACCGGTGCTCCAACTCGCGACCAAGCGTCGTCTTCCCCGAGCCGCTGATGCCCTGCACAGCCACACGGCAGGGCTGCGACTTGTTGGGGTCAGGCGGCGTCTTGAGGACTGCCACGTCAGACACGCTTCCAGCATAGAAGGCGATGCCCGTGCATCGGGCCTGGTACCGCCCGATCGCCAGTGAGGTGTGCGCATCTTGTGCGCACCCGCCGCCGACAACGGAAAACGCGGCGCCACGTAGGCTTGGTCAGGCCCACGCCACCGAATCCGCAGAGAGCAGGGTGATTGGGGCCGCGTGAACGAGATGGGCGACCACTTGGTCGACATCGCCCAGGTGATCAAGAAGCTCGTCCATCGGACGCGCGCCGCGCCCGATGAAGAGTGGGACGAACTGGCTGTCGACCGCTGGCAGGCAGAGGCGTGACGGTCAGGCTCGATGGACGCTGGGACAGGGATATGCCGGTGGTCGGCTCCACGTACACGATCCAATCGCAAACCGTCGGCGGCTACGTACGGGTCTCGCAGGATGACGCCGACGCCGGCGGGCTCGGGCTTCGACCCGGCGGTGACACCGCCGCTCCGTGGCTGCCCCACCGATCGCCCGAGGCTGCGCAACTCGTCAGCGAGTTACCCGCAGGTGACGTCGGCGGCTAAGCAGTAGGCCCAACACATGCCCATCGCGCGGACGGCACCCGGGGGTTGTACTCCTGTAACTCATCTGGGAACGGCGCGTCGCGGCTTGCCAGAGCGGATTATTAGTGCATGCTTCTCGGCAGGTTGAGACTCGCGGCTAGTTCGGGTTGACCCCGAGGATGGTAAGGCTGTAGAAGTCGTCATTGTTGGTGAGAGTTGTGGTACCGGTCGTTAGCGTGACTGTATGGAAGCCCAGCGGGACGTTGAGGAGGGCTGGCTGGGGGATGAGCGCTTTGTGGCTGAGGCCTTCGTTGACGGCGATCTGCGCGCACGCGTTGGTCACATGTCCGTCAAGCACGACGCAGACGGCTAGGAATGCGCCGCCCGAGTTTTGGGCGTATGCGCTGGCGTTCAAGGTGAAGAGCTGGTAGCCCCCAGGGGAGGTGAAGTTTCGCGAAAAGCCGCTGCTGACTCCCGTGTAGGAGTAGGACATCGAGACCTTCGGGCGAGCATCGTTGATCACACGTTGGTAGTCTTGGCCGTCGAAAAGTGTGCTGTCGGCGACGGTGCTTCCGGTTTGATAAAAGCCGGTCGAGTCGACACCATCCAGCTTGTCCGCATTGAGGTTCGCGACCTTCGCGCCCGAGTTCACCGTAAACGGAGCATGACCAGCCGCCACATTCAAGCCAAGAGCGGTCGCACCAGCAGTGGTGTTGCTATTCGTCAGCTGCAACAACCGTTGGCTGCCCGTCGTCGGCCAAGTCGGTGCCGTTGCGGCTGTCACGGTCGTCGGCCGATCCGCGGTGTTCCCAGTGCCAAGCATGAACGTCTTCACGGTGGCATAAGCGTTGGTGCTGCCGAGCGCGACGATCAGCGCTAGCGCCGCGAGCACCGTGGCGCCTGACTCACGGTGCCGAGAAACGAACCGGAGCATGAGCTTCCCCCTTCACAGGTTGGGGGTCGATCGTCTCAAATTCCTGATCGCCCTAGCAAGTGCAGCGCCTCGAACGCATCACAGCAGCCCTCGTAGCGCATCGACGCCGGGCTGCGTGTGCATCGCCTCGCGGAAGCCAGCGGCCGCCAGCTCGATCTCCGACAACTGGATCTTCGGCCGCTCCGCGATCAGGCGCGCAATCCACCTCGCCGCTGCCCGCTCGTACCGCTCCGGGTCATCCCGATAGAGGAGGCAGAGCTCCAGCGCGTCCTTTAAGCCGACGGTGTGAACCTCTCGCGCCGCCGCCTCGGCGATCCGCGCATTCCCCGTCGCCAGGGCGTGGCGGAATCTAGCGTAGGGGTAGCCCTGACTAGTGCACCGAACGTATGTTCGCACACCAGGGCCGCGAACCTTCGCGCTACCCTGTTTGCCGCCGACAGGTAGCGGGCATGCCGCGGATGCGCGTCGACCTTCCGTGCCGACCGAGGGAATGGTGCGCGCCCTGCGGGTGGGCGGCGGCAGCGACTCCCGACGAGCTATGTGACTGCCGGCGCCACTCCGCTGCGAGGGATCGCGTCACCGCAGCATTCGCGGGTCGGCTATGAATCGTCGTTGTAGCGGGCGCAGGCGCCTCCAGCGGCTCTAGCAACCGCTTATCCGATCAGTCGGCGCGCGTAGCGACGAAGCCTCCGCCCCGCTCGCGTTCGGCGCGTGGAGTCACGCCGGTTGGCGAAGCGCACATCCGCGTCCACGAGTTCGGTGATAACCCGCTTTCGGATCTCGTCCAAGGCCGGTAACCCGTCCACCCAACCTCCCACCGTCTTCTCGGAGCCTTCGGAGCCGCAGCCATAGGATTATGCCATCCTCACAACTCCTCCTGCGCGTAATCGGTAATACCCAAACCGAATCCTAACCCGCGGCACATGCCCCCACCAGACTCGATCCTCGACCGCTTGCGTCGGCTCTGGCGCCGCTAGCAGGCCGTGCGGCTCCCCGAACCGATAATGCTGCGTCCCGGCCGTCTGCCACGGGCAGCGACTACGCCTTCGACTCAAGTGGCGACGGCTTTCGCGCGCTCGCGCTGCAGACCCCTTCGTATCCTCTGCGATCGCCGGCCGCCGAGCGGCGTACCGCTACACCGCCACTGACGCGGCCCCGACCGCGCCGCTTCGACCTCAGAGGGCAGCGACGGTCTGTGTAGCGGCTCCTCGAGCGCACGATGCGCTCGAGGAGCCGCCGTCTAATCACACCGAGCTGGCACTACGAAAGTCGCGCGAATGCGTCCACCCCGATCCATGGTCGTCCCGACGTTCCTTCGACGACGACCTTTATGGTGTGCGACGCACTGGCTCCAAAGTGGCACTGCGCCATCATCGGTTGCGTTACCGTTGACGAGTTGTACTCGTCAAGCGTTCCGACGGAAGTCCCGTCGCAATACACTGTCGCGCGGCCGGCAGTCGAGAACTTCAGGCCGACAAGACCTAAGTCGCGCGCAGTTGCTGTGTACTGGAAGAACGCTCCGGCCTGCGAAGTCGCAGCATAGGTGCCACCGAAGGTACCTGCTAATGAGAAGCGACTCCATGGCCCATTGAGGGTAAAGGCCTGGTCGTCTGTAACCTGTACGTTTATGGTTGGACTGTAGTTGTAAGAACTCCAGTTCCCCGCAGTGTCCTTCGCGGCTACGGCGACGGTGTACGAGTGGCCGATCGACAGCGCATATGTGTGTGACGTCGCGTTGGCTGCGATGTTGGTGTCCTGGAACCAGCCACCGTTATCGGTCTTGACCCAAACGCTGTACGCGCCGATTCCGCCGGTGTCGGTAGCAGACCACTGGAACAGCGTCGGAACGGTCGTGGCGGTCGTCTTTTGTCCGATAGCGATGCGCTCGGTCACTGCACCCATAGTAGGCGGGGTGACATCCCCCGAAGCCGAACCTACAAACCCAGAGATCGTGTGAGCGCTATACACGTCTTGTCCAACGACGCTCCAGGACATCCGGCCGTATCCGCTCGCGCCCCAGTCGGTGGTGCCCCACGAGTTTTGAACCCAGACGCCGTATTGGTCGTAGCCGACTGCTAGAACTTCGTGGAGCCGTTGATGGCCCGTTGTCGGGTCGGCATAAGAGGATGTCGTATCGGTGTCCAGCACCTTCCCGTCGGGGCCTACGTCCGTCGACTTCAGGTAGTAGAATCCGTTGCGAACCTTCAGGGCAATCGCTACCGGCTTCCCGTTCGCCAAGGCCGTCTCTATCTGTCCGGCGCCAGGGCTGCCACCACCGGCCAAAGTGGTGTTGTCGAAAAGCGTCTGGTAGCCGCTGATCCGCCAGTGAGCCGCATTTGCCCGCTCGGAGGCGTTCGGTTGATCGATCCAGTCGTACATGGTGTGTGAGTAATGCGCCTGCGTGTCGTTCCCCTGGTTATATGCAATGTTCAAGGCGTCCCGCGGATAGCTCCCGCTGTCGACGCCCGGGGTATGGATCTGGGAGTAGGTATACATCGGGTTGAACGGCTGGCCTGCCACACCGTACCGTTTCGAATACCAGCCCAGCATCGCGTAGTCGATTGTCCAGGTTACGCATGAGTTGGTGTTGCCCTGATTACCCACGGGTACGTCCCAAGCCCTCAGGTCGACTGAGGCAGGCAATGCTGCGAGAACCGCAGCAGAAGGCTTCACCGCGCGAACCTCCTTCTTGGGCCTAAGCGCTCCGAAGTGGTGAGACGTATGCACGGGGTGGCGTGCCGGACTCGCCGCTGGCCGGTGGCCTGCGAGCGATCGGGCGGTCTTCCCTGGCGGCGACGTGGCGGCGTGCGAGGCCGCGCCACTAACCAGTGCCGCATATGCGACAAGTGCGAGTGTTGCGATCAGTTTCGATCTCACGAACCCTCCCCATATGTTGTTCAACGGCCGCGCCATCCAAAGTGAGGCACCAGTCCCGACCGATAGACCGCACCCCACAAGCGCCAAGCGACCGACTGTCCGGAGCGTTCCCGAAAGGCCGTTACGCAGCGACTATCTCATGCCATTGGACAACTTGTGCGCAATCACACATGCGAACTGCGCATTTTGCGACGTTGACGGCGTAGCGGCCCATATGAATGCACCACGCCGACACCAACCGCGTCACAGTCTGCGGCGCGCCGACGCCGACCGGTCGGGATCAGCCAGAGGAGCCTGACCCTCCGTGAGCAACGGGCTCTGCCCCCCGAACTCCGGAATGACGGGGCCGGCTAATGCCGACGGGTGCCGGTCTATCCCGGCATGTATACGAGTTGAGCGGATGTGTCCTGATAGCAGCACCAGGGTGCCGAGCACGACCATCGGGTACGAGATTTCTTGAAGCGACGGGTTGACGAAGGACGCAACGACGAACGCCGCGTACAGGCCGGCGAAGGCTGGACGGATGTTGCCTGGGCCCATGTCGCCGGGCGGGAACGCCCATATGACCGCGAGTGCGAGCGGCGCGATGCCCAAGATTCCGAGATCCAGCAACGTCTCGATCCAGGCGTTATCGAGGTTCTGAAGCTGGGAAGAAATAGCGCGGCGAGGGTGTCAAGCAACCGGTGGCCGGAGTAGTACCCGTAGCCGAGAAACGGATGCACGCGCCACTGGGTGACCGCCGCATCCCACTCCTGCGTTCGCCCGGTAAGGCTTGAGACACTGGATTGGCTCTGTCCACGGATCAGATACTGCCCAAGAGCACCGCTGAGAGGCGAGTTGCCCGCAATCGCAATCGCAGCAAGCGCAGTTATCGGAGCGAAGACGAAGACGCGCAATCGGGTCCGATCGTCGACCGCTAGTTCGACGACCATGCCAACCCCTGCAGCAACTACCCCGGTTCTCGATCGACTCAAGATCAGCGCTGCTGCGCACGCGAACGCAAGCGCCCAGCGAACCGCGGGCCGGTTCGCCCATCTCGGATACACGCCCGCCGTCAAGCAGATAAGCCCGCCCGCCGCCACCAGGCCAAGCAAGTCTGGCGAGTTGGCCGGAAACACCCCAGTCAAGCGCCTGATCGATGCGTCGCCCGTCTCAAAGTACGACCGCTGCTGAGCGAACGCCCGTCCCGGATCAATGGCGAGGCCAGCTAGCGCTGACAAGACCAGCACACACAGCCAGCCACTCAACCCCTGCAGGACTTGGCGCGCCGTCCCCAGGCGAATCAGCACCGCGATCAACAGATAGGCAAGCGCGAGCTGAACCGCCTTCAGAAACGTCGCTAGCGGCTCGACAGACCACCCGGTGCTAATCACGGCGACCGCCAGATACACCAGCAAGCACGCTTCCGGAACGCTCACCCGGCCAAGCCGCGGGCGCGTCAGCATAAAGACCGCAGTCAGCGCCGCCACTGGTACAGCAACCTGGGCGAGATTCAAGGCGCTCACGGGTGACGAGGACTGGAGTTGACTTGCGGTTCGCGCCTGGGAGACCGCCATCGGTGCGAACAGTCC
>JAJKIB010000340.1 GCA_021154745.1 Mycobacterium sp. | reverse complement strand
TCGGAGGAGGATTAATGATCGGTCGTCACACTTTACGAAGTCGCCAGCTCGGCGTACTCGCTGCCGGCGCTACCTTGGCGGCCCTCGCCATCGGAGCCGGCCCAATCCAAGGGGCCACAGCCGACTCTGGGTACGACTTCCTCAACCCAGGACAGCTGGCGTCCATACCAGAGAAGATTCCGGTCCAGTTCGTGTTCGTCGGCTACGACGACGTAAATCTCGACAGCTTTGCTGGGCAGCTTCCTAGCGGCGCCGACCCGGTTGCTCGCTATCCAAATGCCTATGGAGTGGACGCCGCACTAGGCCTTCACTACTCCTTCGACTACTCGATGACAAAGGCCTCGGGCTCGTACGACGATCGCTTCTTTCACTACTTGTCATCGCAGGCCACGCCCGAATCTCACTTCGACGGCCAGAACATCACGCTCTATCAACACAAGTACAACCGCCAGGACACCAACCTGGTGCGAATCCAGGACAACTACTTCATCGACGGACCATCTGTCGAGAACTGGCTGGTCAACAACCCAGCAGCCGGAATCGACCCGACACGAGACACCATCTACTTCATCAACTGGTGGGGTCGGAACGACTTCAAGTTCCACACGTACACCAAAATGGGCGAAGTCGATCCTGACACCGGATACGACTTTGGACTGTTGCGCCAGAGCCGCAAGATGATTGCCTGGGGCGGAACGCCAGCGACCGATGAGGAAACCCCGGTACGCGTTGACGGCCAGCCAGTCGACAGTCGCACGTGGTTCTACGACCTGTCAGCTGGTCCAGAAGCCTGGACCTCTAACTACGCGGTGGATCGGTCAGATCTAAATCACAACGGCAAGCCCGACTACCGCATGCCGCCGGTTTGGGAGTATCGGGACGACCCCGGTGCTGGAGGTGGCGCACACCCCACCTCGGCGTTGTCATCAGACCTTGGACTGGTGGCGAGATACGTCGGACTCGACCTGCTGATGGCGAGCTCGCCGTTGTACTCTCCTGCGCTTCAGACCCCACATCTTCCATCCACGATCAATCTCGATGTGAATGGCTACGAGGGGCTGAACGGACTCAACGGCACACGTGACTACTTCACGCCGAAGCTGTTCTTGTCCGAGGAGCAAGAGCTCGTCGACGTGCCGATGTCGCTCGACGTCCAGAGCAGCAAGTTGCAAGGCAGCACCAAGAACTGCCTCGAGCTGCAGCTCAAGGGGCATCCGTGCGACCCCAACAAGTTCTATCCAGCACGCGCGAACCTCTACCTGGACGCCGCGAAGCGCCAACCAAAGTGGCGGGACGGGGGAGGAGACTACGAGGCCGGCATCTTCCACTACGTGACGTCGGCCAAGAAGGAATACGGACCGTTGGGTTACGCAGATAACAACTATCGCAATGGAACGCAGAGCGGAGTGTTCGCATTCTTGGATCCTGCGATCATCAACCTCTTCGGTTATGGACTCACGACCACTGATATCCATGAAGCTGGCCATCTGCTGGGCATGAGCCACCCTCACGATGGTTACGACTCTGAGTCCGGCCACGACTTTGGCCCAGGCGGCAAAACGTTCTTCGCCAACTCTGGTGACGAGTCGAACTCGATGATGAGCTACATCGATCTGAACTGGGACTTCAGCACGTTCGATCACGACAACGCTGCCAGGTTCTACGCAGCTACCTACGTCACCACGTCAAATACCGTTGCTCAAATGGTTCTTGACGCAGGTAGCAATCCGAATGCGAACGCTGAGCTTGCCACCGCTGACACCCTGATTGGGCAAGCCGAGTCAGCTATTGCCGCGCATGACTACCAGGCCGGGTTTGAGGCCGCGAAATCTGCTTACGCGCACACCTTGGCCGCCGCCAAGTCTGCGCACGTAACGGTGCCGGCAACAAACGATGGCTGGCGAGTCGTCCAAAAGGTGAAGGGTGACCTGCACCTGATCGACTACGCATCGCATGACTTCATTGGGAAGGGAGTGCGACGGGCCGCTCCGTAAGGAAACGGTCTTAGGTGGCGCCGGATCCCTCACCGGGATCCGGCGCCACCTTGTAGTGCAGGAGGCAGACGCCGTTCTCGAACGTCTTCTGTGCCGTGAGGTTCAGGCTGAGTCGCTGTCTACCCGGCAGCCAGTGTTTTCCCGAGCCAACTGTTACCGGCGTCAGATACAGAAAGATCTCGTCAACCAGGCCGGCGTCCAAGGCTGCGCTGGCTAGTGTCGGTCCGCCCACGAGCAGGTCCGCTTCAGATGACGCCTTGAGCTCGGCGACGAGGTCAGGTTGGAAGTCTCGTTCGAGCCGGGTGCGCTCGGTTGTTGGCTGCTCGAGAGTCGTTGAGTACACGATCTTGTCGGCCTGCCGCCACATCCTCGCGAAGTCCACGATTGCCGGAGGCTCACCAGAGGTTTCCATCGTCTCCCAAACCGCCATCACCTCGTATAGCTCGCGCCCGTAGAGATAGGTGCCGATTCCTGCCATCGACGCATTGACGGCGAGATGAACTTCCTCGCTGGGCATGCTCCAGTCGAATTGGCCGTGTTCGTCGGCGACGTAGCCATCCAACGATGTGATCGATCCGTAGATGAGTCTTCCCATGTGGCACCCTCATTCATTTGCGTCGGCGAGCACAGCTTCTAAAGTCGCCAACTTGCTACGACACCGCTCTGGCATCGTGACCCAGTAGTAGGGAAAGGTCATAACGGCCAACGCCAAGGCCCAGGCACGTCCGCGCAACCATTCGACATCGGAGACGCCCAAAGCCTCACGGAATGCTTCCCGACCCGGCCCATCCAACACATCCCAACCAGCGATGAGATCCACCGTTGGCAGCCCGACAGCTAGCCCGCCGAAGTCCAACAGTGCGAAAACCTTCGAGTCGCGCGTGAGGAGGTTCTCACCGACGAGGTCTCCGTGGTACCAGTGTTCGTTCGTACTCGACGAATCTTGGTCTGGAAGCCCCATTGCCGAGTCCCAGACGTCAACCACGGCGTCGAAGTCGACGGAGAGACCGGCGATCCTGCGGCACTGGTCGATCGCGTCGCGCGTGTCAGCGTCGCGAGTCTTCAGCGGCTCACCGCGATACCAGCGAAGGTGCACATCTGATCGGGCTTCTGAAGGAACTGAAGCCTCACCGAACGCCAGGACGATGGACGCAAGGTCCTTACCCAATGCGCGGCTTGCCTCGGCGTCTAAGGAGCGAGTGTTCGCGGGTGCTGAAAGGCTGTCGCCGTCGATCCATCGGAGCACGCTCCACGACTCTGGGTATCCAACTGCCGGATCGCACACGGCGACGATCTCGGGAACTTGCACGGGCAGTACGCGCTGGAGGTGGGGAAGCCACCTGGCCTCTTTTGCGATCGTCGAAGAGCCGCCCGGCTGACGCGGCAACCTGATCAGCAACTCATCGCCTAGGCGGTAGTGAATGTTGCTTGACCCGGTTTCCGGTAAACGGGTCAACGGAAGATCGGCGTACTCCGGCATCGAGTGGCGAACGAGATCGCGCACGAGCCGGGCGTCCACAGCAAGCTCATCGTCGTGGAACCATCTCGTCGCTCTGCGATAGATGGCTTCGAGGGCCTCGGCTTCAGAGCTCCGTCGCTGGGTGTTTGCCTGACTCACCGCGAACTGAAGTGCTTCGTCACGGGAACCTGCACGAACATCGGCCGTGACCTGTTGCATGCCAAGTTGTCGAGCAGCCTCGAGCCGGTGATGACCGTCCACCAGAAGAAGGTCCTCGTCTATCTGGTAAACGACGAGGGGGCCGGAAGCTGAGAAGTGGTCGACGTAGTACTGGACGCGACCAGCGTCCAGATGCAGCCTCGCAGCAGCGATGGACGCGGGCTCGAGGGCGCTGATGTCAAGCTGGCGCAGCACCACGTCGTCTGCCTAGCCCGTGATGGCAAAGCCGATGAGAGCACCGAGGTCTTCGCAGGCCGCGATGTCTTCTTTGCTCGGCGGTCCCATCACCGATACGTCCTCGGCGACCTGCTTCCAGCTCATGCCACCCACGATCTTGTGAATGGCTCGCAGCGCACCGGTTGTGTCGTCGTTGCCGTGCACGAACACCCCGTACGGGAGCCCGTTGGTGACTTCAAGGCACGGATAGTAGACCTGGTCGAGGAAGTGCTTGAGCGCCCCCGACATGTATCCGATGTTCGCCGGCGTTCCCAGAATCACCCCATCGGCCTCCAGCACGTCTGCGGGACCGGCAGACAGCGCAGCCCGTACCTCCACGTTCAGAGGTCCGAGCTCGGGATGATGTGCGCCTCGCATCACCGCCTCGAGCATTGCTTGAACGGCGATGGAGGGCGTGTGCTGAACGATCAGAAGCGTTTGCATGGCTGACCAGCGATGTTACCCATGCCGTGGCGGTTGAGGCGGGGTGCGAGCCGGCTGGGAGCGTTGGATGTTCACCCTGACGACGGCCAGTACTCACCTGGTCTCTGCGGGCCGTTCACCTCGTCGGCGGTCAATGTGAGAAGTAGTCGACGAATGGAGGACCAATGGGACGACGTCCCAGTTGGGAGCTGGCCGAGGAGCCGCGGTTCGGGGTCGACCTCTCGGACTACCTCGAGCCTGCTGCCGACATGATTGAGGTCGGTGTCGACGATGCGGCCGGCGAAGAAGCAGTAGCTACCCGATAACCGCGAATCTTTGGGTCACTACTGCACCGTCGGCGGTTAGCGTTGTTGACGCTGCTAGTTCGCGATTGTCTCGCAGCTGACGGTGGCGTCCATCTCAGCCGGTGCGGGGTTGTCGATGCTGCAAGTGTCATCTTTCGGGCCGCCATCGGCGGTGTCGAGGATGTCGTTGTCGACTACATCAAGGTGGTCGCTTCCACCAGCGCCGCGGAGGCTGTCGGTGTCACCGGGGGTGGAGTCGTTTAGTGTGTCGGCGCCTGGTCCACCGATGAGGACGTCGTCACCGACTTCGCCCTCTGCGTAGTCCGCACCTTTACCCACCGACACCCGGTCGTTTCCACCCTCGCTCAGCACGCAGTCGTTGCCCTCTTCGCCAAAGATCCGGTCGCCACCGTTGCCGCCGGCGATGTAGTCGTCTCCCGATCCGCCGTAGATCACATTCTTAGCGTCCGGGTCGCTGCCAAAGATCATGTTGGGGCATACCTGCACTGTGATGTCCGCGCCGCCTAGCTGGTCGTTTCCGGCCCCGCCGTCGATGTAGTCGGTGGCGTCTGACTGCAAGCCGGCGAAGACCTCGTCATTTCCGCCTCCGGTACAGATCCGATCCGAGCCTGAACCGCCCGTGACGGAGTCATCACCGCCGAACGTCACGATGACGTCGTCGCCCGCGGTTCCGCCAACTCCGTCTGCGCCGTCGGTCCCGACGATTGTTGCCGGCATACCGAAACACATCGGTAGTGGTGCGCCGGCAGACGCCGGCGTCATTGGAGAGACAAAGAGACAGCACAGCGGTATTAGTCCCGCGGCGAATAGGAGTGTTCGACGCATCTGGGCCTCCAGCGTGGTGAGGTCCTCTTGGTCTACACCACGTGATGACAGCGAGAGAGCCGAACGTCGAAATGTCCAACGTCGAGTGCTGAAGGACTGCCGTTGAACGCGAGTGCCCCGGCCACAGGAGGGTGCGACCGGGGCTCGCCTCCCCGCGGAGTACGGGCTGCGATGTTCGGCAGGCTAGGCCGCCATTTGGCGTCTTGGCTAGTGGTGTTCCATTCCAATTCGGGCCATTTTCTTGCGCATTTCGCAGCGTCGCCCACGTCGATATCGGAGCGTGACAAAAGTGACGTGGCAGATGTGATTCTGTTGCTCTCGGTAGTCAGCGCAAAGAGAGGATGGCCAACATCGCCAGGGTGACCCGTGCCGATGCTCGTGCTGTCGTGCTTACCGGAGCGTACGGCGCTGGGAAGAGTGCGATGGCAGCTGAGATATGTCACCAGATGGCTTCGCACGGAGTCGCGACCGCCGCCATTGATCTGGACTGGCTGGCATGGGTCGGTCCTGACCTGTCAACCGAAGACATCTTGGATCTGCGACGTAAGAACCTCACGGCGATGGTCGCTAACTTTCTAGATGCCGGCGTGGAGCGCTTTGCGATGGGTGGCGCACTTCGCACCCACGCACACCGCCGCATTGTCGAGCAAGCTCTCGGTGATGTTCCGCTTGTTGTAGTACGACTACTCGTCGACGCGAACGAGGCGCTCACGCGTATCAAGAACCGCGATGTAGGGAGTGAGCTAGCTGAGCTGCTTGAGGACGCACCTGACGTCGCTCACGTCATCGAGCATGCGGCCGTCGAGGACTTGTCGATCACCAACGGCAACGACCGTCGCCTGGAAGACGTCACAGTCGACGTGCTTGCACAAATCGGATGGATCGAACCGTTCAGCTGACGCCTCAGTTGAAGACGAACATGCCCTTCGACGCCCAGTTCGTGCCATCGACTCCAGGGCCACCGATCACTTGCGGCGAGCCTGTTGGCGCGCCGTCGAAGTCGACCTGGTTGAGGTCACCAGACGACGTGGCGTACGTGAGCTTGCCCGATGCGAGCGTCATGCCACGTACCTGACTCCACGGGACTCCGTCAGCCTCGGTGCTCGCGACGAACAGGCTCGCGCCAACTATCTGGCTCTGCGGAGTGAAGTAGCGGTAGTACAGCCGCGGGTCGCCCTTAACGGTGTAGTAGAAGCGTCCGTTGTCGAAGAACAGCCCGGTCATCGTCTTGAGCTGGTCGGTAAACGCCGGAACCGGGATCGTCGTTCCTGGGATGAAGAAGGTGTGTGGCTCAGGAGCCGTCCCCAGCCCATGCAGGTTGATCTTTTGGGCAGGCCCGACGGTCGTGCCGTCGAACGTGCGCGTGAACATCTTGCCCTTGGCCCAGCCCATGTAAAGCCGGCCGTTCAGTGCTAAGACGCCGCGCGCCTTCAACCAGTTCACACCAGTTGCTAGGTCTTGGGTCGTGCCGAAGTTAGAGCCGTCGAATGAGCGCCGCTGGAGCGCCCCGGTGTCAGCGCGCATGTTGTAGAGGTCGCCAGGGAGCGTGTAAGGGTCGCTCGGTGGGATCGCCGTCCCGCCGTTGGTCGAGAAGAAGCCCAGCTTCGGATGGATCTCATCACCGAGACGGTCGGTATCACTGCCGACCCATAGGCCGGCGTCAGTAGTCAGGAATTTCGACACGCCCTCACCGCGTGAGCGTCCTGGGTCCCACGTGTAGGGGAGTCCGTTGAGCGGATCGAGCGCTGCCAGGCCCTCGCGGTAAACCGCACCCGGATATGGGTTAGCGCAGACTCCGCAGTCTTGGTCGACGTACGGGTCGTTGATCCACTGATTGTGGCCGCCGATGTAGATCGCCGATCCAGCTGCCGCAACCGAGGTGACCGTGTCACCTCCAGTCCATTGGACCCACGTTGGCTTAACGCCGGTGCCGGTCGCGTCGGTCTCCCAGCGGGTCACGGTGTCGCACAGCTTGTTGGGACGGTTAGCACCAGTTGTTCCGATGACGAAGTACGAGCCGTCCGGCGAGAAGTCGACGTCTCGCATATAGAACAGGAAGTTGCTCTGGCACCAGAAGGACGTCCCGTTCGGCCAGAAGACGGGGTACTCGTCGGTCTCCCAATTTGCGACGCTGACCGGGTTGGTCGTGAGGTCGAGCATGGCGACCTGAACGCGGGGTTGGCCGCCGACCTCGCCAAAGTTCCCAACTGCAACGAGGCGCGAGCCATCCGGGGTGATGTCGAACTCCGGGACGGCGAGTGTGCCTGCCGGTGGATTGGTGAAGGGCACGTCGAAGGAGGAGTCGACGTGGCCGGTCTGGGGGTCGAGGCGAGCCATGCCTGAGCGACTCTGGCCGTCGAACTGGGTGAAGCGGCCGCTGACGTAGATCTCGTCGTTCTGGACGACGATCTCTTGCACGATGGCGTTCGCGTCTGCGCTGAGCTTGTCCACGCCTCCGGTCTGGGTGTCAACCGCCGCGAAATTGTCGCGGTTTTGGTTGTCGACTTTCGTGAAGCTGCCGCCGATGTAAAGCGTTCTGCCGTCTGAGGAAAGCGCCACGGTCTCGATCTCGCCATTGACCGACGGCGAAAAGTTCTTGTCGATGTCGCCAGTCGAGGAGTCGAAGGCAAAGAGGTAGGACTGGTTCGACACGTTGGGGTCGTTCACGCCTTGTATCTGCGTGAACGTGCCACCAGCGAACATCGTTGTGCCGTCGTCGGCGAGGCTGTTGACGCGGCCGTCCAATACCTTCGGCGTCCAGTCCTCAGGATTGTCGTTGACGACGACGTCGAGTGGCTGCACCTGTGCGGTTGCAGAAGTTAGGGGAACGAACAGTGCGGTCGCCGTAACCGCGACAGGAAGAAGCGTCAGAAGCGCGCGTGAGGTCAGTTTCATTCGGTCCTTCCCCCCTGCTGAGCGAGATCCGCGGAGGGGTTAGTTTCCTAACCCCTCCGCGGACTCACAGCCGGTTACGACAGTCCAGCGAGCGTTGCATCGTTGGCTCAGCCAGCGTATGCGCACTCCTGAACCCAGAATGCCTTGTGCTTCTTGTCCGCACCGATCGAGAAGGGCGCGTTCACGTGGAGCTTGATGTGGTAGCCCTGCTGCGGGTGTGCCATGAAGCTCTTCAATTCGTCTGACAGGTTGTACGTTCCCGAACCGTCAAGGTCGGTGCCGCCATTTGCTGGGTCTTCACCGATGAACACCTTGTCCGAGAGGAGCAGGATGTTCTTGCCGGTTGGCGGAATTGCATAGAACCTGACGTTCGCGTTGAAGTCACCCTCGTCGTAGTTGTAGAAGTCGACCTGGAAGTTGCAACCAACGTGCGGCTCGTTGTTGGGTGCGTCGTCGAACGCGACTCCGTCGATCTTTACGGTTCCGTTGTTACCGGGGATGACATCTCCGGCGTATACCTGTGGTGCTGTTAAAGCCAGCGATGCAAGGACCCCGATCCCGACCGCTGCTGCCGCGGTCTTACCGCGGGTAGCAGTTACTGCCATGAACCCTCCCTCTCATAGCGGGTCGGTTTCGCGCTGGCTCCGTCCGGACTACGCGACCAAATCTGGGTCCGGACATCAATGCCCCCCGCACTTCGTGACGTCATGCGAACGCTACCCCGATTGGGTGATCCACTGAGGGTTCTTCGGTGAACGATTCACGACATTTGCCCAGTGCGGTGGCAGAGAGCAGTACACCGGTCACCGTCTGTCGTGAATGCTGCAAACACCAAGGTCAAAGTACGGACTAACAGAAGACTCCGCACCCTGAATGCTCAGTGTCGATCCCCATGTACGGGGGCACGGTCACCGTTCGTTCGCCTGGTTTGCCGTGAATGTGCACCACGCGAAGGGCCACGTTGTTGTCGGTGCTGGTCTCGAGTAGGACGCCGTCGGGGTTCGTCTGCACCTTGATGAAGTACTTGCCGTTGGGCAGGTCAGTGATGTCGAACGACTGCCCAGGGCGGTACTGCGTGTAGGTGTCGCCCCACCCGGTCTCCAGCACCTCGCGGATCCACAGCGAGTCTTGCTGACCGCATGCCGTCGCAAGGCTCGTCAGCCATGGGTTCCACACTGCACCCGGAGCCGTGAGGTCGATCGGATCAGTCGGCGCGAGGCAAAAGGCCTCTTTGCCGCTGTCCAATACTTTCTGTTTGTCGGCGTTCAGCAATGAGTACGCCGCAAAGTCGCGGAAGTGCCAGTGCTCATGCCCCTTGCGTGAGTCGTACTCGAGCGATCCAGCTGGTTGCTTGGCGACGACGTTGTCACCGTCGTAGAAGTACTGGAACGCGTCCATGGTCGGTGACCCGGCAGCACGGAAGCCCTCGACGTCCAACGGTCCTGGTCCACCGTTCCAAGCCGTAGCGCCGAAGTTGAGGTATGACAGACCGCTCTTGTGCACGTTGTCGACGGTGATGCCCCACGCTGGCAATGCCTCGATGTCGGGCAGCGTGTTCGGCGGCGGCGTGATGATCGGGGCGTCCGCAGGTGACTGGTTCTGTGGTGC
>JAJKIB010000339.1 GCA_021154745.1 Mycobacterium sp. | reverse complement strand
CCGCGCCGCAGCCTGGCTGCAGAACGTGGTCTTCGCCATCACCAGGTACGCCGAGGTCATCGACGGCGGTGATTACTCGCTACCGGGCCAGCAGAGCCTGGAGTTCTCCGACATCAGCGACATCGTCGATGCCAGCCGCTCGCTGGGCATCAGCACTGAAGTGGTCGATGTCGTACAGCGCATGATCCATCGGCAGATCGACGCAGGCCACGGCCGCGACGGATTCGCCCGCGTCATCGAGAGCATCAAGCATCCGGAGGCGGCGGCATGACAACGGTCACGGTGTTGGGACTCGGCCCAATGGGCCAAGCACTTTCGAATGCGTTGCTGGACGCGGGCTACCGCATCACGGTGTGGAACCGAACCGAGTCCAAAGCCGATGCCCTGCGCGCCAGAGGCGCGGTGTGGGCGTCGAGCCCGGCGGAGGCCGTCGCGGCAAGCGAGCTCACTCTCGTCAACGTCGTCGACCAGGATGCGGTGGATGACGTGCTGGCCGTCGCCCGAGACGCCGTGGGCGGACGCGTAATCGTCGGATTGACCTCAGACACTGCCGACCGGGCCCGGCAGACTGCGAAGCTCATCGACGATCGCGGTGGCCGGTACCTCGACGGCGCCATCATGACGCCGACGACGACGATCGGAACGCCAAGCGCAAGCGTCCTTTTCGCTGGCCCCCGGGAAGTGTTCGACACCCATCGCCAGGTGTTCGCGGCGCTGGGCGCGGCGACGTGGCTCGGCGAGGACTACGGCCGCGCCGCGGCCTTCGACATGTCGCTGCTCGACCTGTTCTGGACATCGGTCAGCGGGTTCCTGCACGCGCTGACCGTGGCCCGGTCCAACGGCATCGTGCCGAGCGAATTGCTGCCCCACGCGCTTGGCATCGTCGACATACTGCCGCCGATCTTCGACGAGTTCGCCGAACGCATCGAAGCCGACCGGCACGACGACAGCAGCGCGCCGGTGTCCTCAGTGGCCGCGTCGGTCAGGCACTTGATCGCGGCATCGCACGACGCCGGCGTCGATGCCGGCGCACTGGAAGCGTTCCGCGGCTATGTCGATGCGGCGGTCGCCGAAGGCCACGGCGCCGACGAGTCCAGCCGGATCGCGGCAGCGATGAGACGCCGCTAGCCGGCCTGCACTGCGGCGTGGGAGGCGCCGCAGATGAACAGCGCCAGCCGTGCAGGCTTGTCGCCGATGTTCTTCCACCGGTGCCGGGTGCCGTTCTGCACGACCGTGTCACCGGGATGCAGCGTGACCTCCGCGCCGTCGTCGAGCTCGAGCACGACCGTGCCTTCGAGCACCACTTCGAAGTCGATGGTGTCGGTGGTGTGCATGCCGGGGTCTGTCGGGTCCAGGTAACGCACCAGGCCGGGAAGCTTGGCCTCCACGTCCGCCAGCCCCTCCTCGACATTCAGGGACGCCTCGTGGGCTCCCGCGATGCCGGGCGGCACGGTGAACATGCCGAAGCGGAAGCCGCCGATGGGTGGATAGTAGGTGCGCCACTCCGGCATCGACCCGTCGCCGGGGAACTGCGGTGTCTCGTCTGCGCCCCACAACTGATGAAACTCGGCCTGCGGCATCATCTGTGGCGTGGCCGGTGCCACCGACTCATCGCTGACGAACACGGACTTTCCGGACGCGTCGTGCCCGGTCACTACTCGACGGACATTCATGGGTGTCAGTCAAGCACCACCGTCAGAAATTCGTGGCAATGTCTGCGTCATGGAGCAGAAGCCGCCCACCACCGTCATCGAATCCGCCCACAGCGAGCACCTGAAGGACCTGCCGTTCGACGACACCGCGGACTTCGACGACGCCGACCTGGGATTCATTGCCGCCCAACAGCCGTGCGTCATCACGGCCGCCGACGGCCGCGTGGTGTGGAACAACGACGCCTACTCATTTGTGAGTGGTGACGCGCCGCCGTCCGTGCATCCCAGCCTGTGGCGCCAAAGCAAGCTGTGCGCCAAGCAGGGCCTCTACGAAGTGGCCGAGGGCATCTATCAAGTGCGCGGCTTCGACCTGTCGAACATCAGCTTCATCGAAGGCGACACCGGAATCATCGTGATCGACCCCCTGATCTCCACCGAGACCGCGGCCGCCGCACTGAACCTGTATCGCACCCACCGCGGTGACCGGCCGGTGGTCGCCGTGATCTATACCCACAGTCACGTCGACCATTTCGGCGGCGTGCTCGGTGTGACGACGCAGGCCGACGTCGACGCCGGCCGGGTCGCAGTGATTGCGCCTGAGCACTTCACACAGCACGCCGTGCAGGAGAACGTCTACGCCGGCACTGCGATGGCGCGCCGGGCCGCCTACATGTACGGCGCCGCGCTGGACCGCGGCCCGCAGGGTCAGGTGGGATGCGGGCTGGGCCAGGTCGGCTCCACCGGCGAGGTCGGCCTGATCGTGCCGACGGTTGACATCCGCGAGACCGGTGAGACACACACCATTGACGGTGTCGAGATCGAATTCCAGATGGCGCCCGGCACCGAGGCGCCCGCCGAAATGCATTTCTATTTCCCGCAACGCCGAGCGTTGTGTATGGCCGAGAACGCCACCCACAATCTGCACAACCTGCTCACGCTGCGCGGTGCACTTGTCCGCGATCCACACGGGTGGGCGGGTTATCTGACCGAGGCCATCGACCGCTTCGCCGACCGCACTGACGTCGTGTTCGCCTCGCACCACTGGCCGACCTGGGGCCGCGACCGCATCGTGGAATTCCTTTCTCTGCAACGCGATATGTACGCCTATCTGCACGACCAGACGTTGCGACTGCTGAACCAGGGCTTCACCGGCATCGAGATCGCCGAGAACTTCCAGATGCCACCCGCCTTGCACAAGGCGTGGCACACCCACGGCTACTACGGCTCGGTCAGCCACAACGTCAAGGCCGTCTATCAGCGCTACATGGGCTGGTTCGACGGCAACCCCGGCCGGTTGTGGGCCCATCCGCCCGACGCGCTCGGGCCGCGCTACGTCGATGCGATGGGGGGAATCGACCGCGTCGTCGACATCGCGCGGACGGCCTTTAGCGACGGCGACTTCCGTTGGGCTGCAACGCTGCTTGACCACGCGATATTCACCGACCAGGATCACGCCGCGGCACGGGAGCTGTACGCCGACACCCTCGAACAGCTCGCCTACGGTGCCGAGAACGCCGTCTGGCGCAACTTCTTCCTCGCCGGCGCGACCGAGTTGCGCGAGGGTGTCTTCGGCACGCCGGTGCAGACGTCCGCGTCGATTCTTGGCCAACTGACACCGGAGCAGATGTTCGACACCTTCGCGATCAACATCAACGGCCCGCGGGCATGGGAGCTCGATGTCGCCGTCGACATCACCTTCCTTGACAGCGACACCAACTATCGGCTCACGCTGCGCAACGGTGTGCTGGTATACCGCAAGGTGTCCGCCGACGCGGAGACGGCCAACGCCACGGTCACGCTCGCAAACAAGTTGCGGTTGTTGACGTTTGCTGCCGGTGACAGCGACTCGCCCGGTCTGGAGATCGCCGGTGACCGCGATGCGCTGCCGTCGATCATCGCGGTCATCGACAGGCCCGATCCCAACTTCAACATCGTCACGCCATAGCGGTTGGCTAGTTACGGAATCCCGCCGTCCACTCGGATGATCGATCCGCTTGTGTATGCCGATGCGTCGGACGCGAGATATAAAGCGGCGCCGATGATCTCGGCTGGCTGGCCGAGCCGCTTGAGTGCGAACCGTTGGGCGCCCGCCGTCGTCGCCTCGATGTCCCAGGCCTTGCTGATGTCGGTGAGGAACGGACCGGGCATCAACGTATTGACCCGCACCGTCGGCCCGAAGGCCAGCGCGAGCCCTTCTGTCAGCGCGTTGAGCCCCGCCTTGGCAGCCGAATACGGCAGCTGCTCCGGCCGGGGACGCCGCGATCCACTCGAGCTGACGTTGATGATCGACCCGCCGCCATCGGCCACCATCCGCTCACCCACAAGCGTCGACAATCGGAACGGACCCTTGAGGTTGAGGTTGACCACGGCGTCGAACAGCTTCTCGGTGACGGAGCTCAGCGATTCGTACAGCGGCGACATGCCCGCGTTGTTGATGAGGACGTCGACCCTGCCGAACCGCTCGTAGGTGGCGTCCACCAAGCCGTCGAGCTCATCCCACCGCCCGACGTGCACCTGGTAGGGGAAAGCGGTGCGGCCGGTCGCGGCCTCGATCTCCTTGGCGGTCTCCACGCACGTCTCGTACTTGCGGCTGGCGATAACCACGTCGGCCCCGCATCGCGCAGCGGCGAACGCCATCTCGCGGCCCAGGCCGCGGCTGCCGCCGGTGACCAGCACTACTCGGTCGGTGAGATCGAACAGTTCGTCGGCATAGCCCATCGGCATATGGTGTCACGGTGCAATTGCTCCTCATCAGGCATGCGCTCCCGCTGCGCAGCGAACCCGGACAGGGTTCGGACCCCGAGCTGTCCGAGGAGGGCATCGAGCAGGCCAAGCGGCTGCCCGATGCGCTGGCACGCTTCCCGATCACTCGGCTGGTCAGCAGCCCGCAAGTCCGGTCGATCCAGACCGCGCAGCCGGTTGCCGATGCCCTCGGGTTGACCGTCGAGATCGACGAACGGCTCGCCGAGTACGACCGCGACATGGAGCACTACATCCCGATCGAGCAGATAGCCGCGGAGTTCCCCGAGGAGCTGGCGCGACTGGCCCAGGGTCACCTGCCCAGCAGCGTTGACGAGCCCGCGTTTCTGGACCGGATCAACGCTGGCATAAGCGAGCTGGTCGCCAAAGGCGAGCATGAGGACACCATCGCGGTGTTCACCCATGGCGGCGTGATCAACGGGCTCCTGCATATCGTCCTGCGCACCGAGAAAATCCTGTGCTTCAACGTCGACTACGCAGGCGTCAGCCGGCTGCTGTCCTCACGCGAGGGCAACTTGTATGTCGCCGCCGTCAACGGCACCGAGCACGTATGGGATCTCTTGCCGCGAAATCAGCGATGGTAGACAAGTCCCGTGACTACCTCGCTCGAAGGGCTGGACCTCGACGCCCTGGACCGCCACTTGCAGTCGGTCGGCATCGCTCGTAGCGGTGTACTGCGGGCCGAGCTGATCTCCGGCGGCCGGTCCAACCTGACGTTCCTGGTCTTCGACGAGGCATCCAAGTGGGTGCTGCGCAGGCCGCCGCTGCACGGGCTGACGCCGTCGGCGCACGACATGGCGCGCGAGTACAAGGTCGTGGCCGCACTGCAGGACACTGCGGTGCCGGTGGCGCGCGCCGTCACGATGCGCAACGACGACTCCGTGCTGGGTGCGCCGTTCCAGATGGTGGAGCACGTGGCGGGACGGGTTGTGCGCCATGACGACGAGCTCGAGAAGCTCGGAGACAAGGCCGTCATCAGCGATAGCGT
>JAJKIB010000338.1 GCA_021154745.1 Mycobacterium sp. | reverse complement strand
GAACTCGGTTTCGGCCGCGAAGCGATGATCGGAATCTGCTGCTCGGGCAACAGCATCCGGGTCGCCGAACGGCTCACGCAAATCGAAGCGATCGACTATGTCGTGCTGACGGCAGGCAGGTTCGACATCGTGGTCGAGGTGGTGTGTGAGGACGACGCGCATCTGCTGGACATACTCAACACCAAGATCCGATCACAGCCGGGCGTCTACCTAGCCGAAACCCTCGTTTACCTCAAAACGCTGAAGCAGCAATACAACTGGGGCACACGCTAGGGCCGTCAGGCGGGCACCGGGTCTGTCTCCCGTTCCCACGCGCGATGCTTCGCAAGCGCCGAGGCGAAGGCCTGGGAGAACTCGTCGGTGAGATCATCGGCGGCCGCCGCGGTCGATACAACGCCGTTCGAGACGACAACGTCGGTGTTGTCTGCCAGCTGCTCGGCTATCCCCGCTTTGCGCAACAGGTCAACTCCGGAACCGAAGGCGCCGACGGCCTTGAGATGCTTGTAGGCCTCGACGATGAAATGCGTTGCGTAGCCGTCCTTCGACAGCGTCTCCACCGATTCGGGGCCGCACGGCACGACCACGGCGTCGTACAGCACCGAGGCCATGGTGGTGAAGGCCCGGTCGACAGCGATTTCACCGCCTGATCCCCCGGATAGCGTCCCTCCGGCGACCGGCGCCAAGACCTCCACAATGGCGCCCTGTTGTTCCAGCCCGCGTCTGACCCGATCGACGCCCTTGACATCGACGCCGTCAGCGGCCAGTACCGCAATCTTGCGGGTGGCGATGCTGTCGGTCGCGGTGTTCAGCTGCGACAGCGCGGGCGAGGCGGCCATCTTGTCGTCCACCGACGCCTCTGCGGGCACCGGCAGCCCGAGCTTTCCCGCCACCTGGGCCGCCAGGTCGTGGTCGACGAGGTTCAGCTGGTCGACGACACGGGCCCGGATCTCGGGGACCTCGACCTTGCCGAGTTCGAACGCATACGCGGCGACGATGTGTTTGGCCTCCACCGGTGACATGCTCTTCCAGAACATTCGCGCCTGGCTGTAGTGATCCTCGAAGCTCTTGGCGCGCTGGCGAATCTTGTGCCCGTCGACCTGCTCGGTGTAGTGCCGGAACACATCCTCGTCGGCCAGGGCGGGGCAGCCGCCGCCGAGCGTGTTCTTGAAATAGCTCGATCTGCCTTGGGGTATCGCGTGTTGTCCGTAGCCGTCCTGTTGGTTGTTGCGGACCTCGGCCAGCGGCCGGTTGACCGGCAGCTGGGCGAAGTTGGGACCGCCCAGTCTGATGAGCTGGGTGTCCAGGTAGGAGAAGTTGCGGAATTGCAGCAGCGGGTCGTTGGTGAAGTCGATGCCGGGCACGACGTTGGCGGTGTGGAAGGCCACCTGCTCGGTCTCGGCGAAGAAGTTGTCGGGGTTGCGGTTGAGCACCATCTTGCCCACCGGTTGAACCGGAACCTGTTCCTCCGGAATGATTTTCGTCGCGTCGAGCAGATCGAACTGGAAGTTGAACTCGTCGCTCTCCGGGACCAGCTGCACACCGAGCTCCCACTCCGGAAAATCGCCGCCCTCGATCGCGTCCCACAGGTCGCGACGGTTGAAGTCCGGGTCCTTGCCCGCGATCTTCTGGCATTCGTCCCACACCAGCGAATGCACTCCGAGCCGTGGCTTCCAGTGAAACTTGACGAACGTGCCCTCGCCGCGGGCATTGACGAACCGGAAGGTGTGCACACCGAAGCCCTGCATCATCCGGTAGCTGCGCGGTAGCGCCCGGTCCGACATCAGCCACATGATCGTGTGCAACGTCTCCGGCTGCAGCGAAACGAAGTCCCACAGCGTGTCGTGAGCAGAGGCGGCCTGCGGAATCTCGTTGTGCGGCTCGGGTTTCACCGCGTGAACGAAGTCGGGAAACTTGATGCCGTCCTGGATGAAGAACACCGGAAAGTTGTTGCCGACCAGATCGTAGTTGCCCTGCTCGGTGTAGAACTTGGTCGCAAAGCCACGCACATCGCGAACCGTGTCGGCCGATCCACGCGAGCCGGCGACAGTCGAGAACCGCACGAACACCGGCGTCTGTACGCCGGGCGTCGTCAGAAACCTGGCCACCGTGTACTCGGCCAGGGAGTCGTTGTACGGCTCGAAGTAACCGTAGGCGCCTGCACCGCGGGCGTGCACCACCCGTTCCGGGATGCGCTCGTGGTCGAAGTGGGTGATCTTCTCGCGAGCGTGGAAATCTTCCAGTAACGTCGGGCCGCGTTCCCCGACGGTCAGCGCATCGTCGGTGTGGTCGACGCGCACACCCTGCTGAGTGGTCAGGTAGCCGGTTTCTCGGCTCACCCGGGAACCGTCGAGCTGGTCTTGCTTTGTGTTCTGGCCGTTGTCCACCATGGTGGGGCGGGTACCCACGACACGCGACAACAAACGGATCAGCGGGCCAGCACCGCGACGCATTCGACGTGGTGCGTCAGCGGGAAAGAGTCGAACACCCGCAGATCCTCAACGGTGTACCCGTGCCCGAGGTAGAGCCCGACATCGCGGGCGAACGATGCCGCCTCGCAACCGATGTGGACCACCCGTGGCACTCCGGCGGCGGCCAGCAGGTCTATCACCTCGCGGCCGGCCCCAGACCGTGGCGGGTCCAGCACCGCCACGTCGGCCCGCTCGGTCTGCGCGGCGAGCGCGCGGCGCACCGAGTCGGTGACCACCGACACCCAGCCGAGGTCGGCGAGCGCCGCCCGCGCCGATCGCGACGCGCCGCGTGACGTGTCCACGGTGACGACCTTGCCGCGCTCCCCGACCCGTTCGGCCAGCGCCGCGGCGAAAACCCCTGCTCCCCCGTACAGATCCCATGCCGTCATCCCGGGGTCGAGCTGTGCCCAGCCGGCCACCAGCTCGCTGTAGACCCGGGCGGCATCGCGGTGCGCCTGCCAGAACGCGGTCACCGGCACCCGCCAGGTCCGCTCCCCGACCCGCTGCACCGCCTCGTAGCGGCCCTCCACCACCAACGTCGCCGTTTTGCGACCGGTCCGTGGCCCTGACTGGACGACGTGCCGGTCGCCGTCGTCATCTATGGCCACGTGCAGCTGTGCCCCCGGAGGCCACCTCCAATCGTTCAGCCCGTCGAGCATGCCTGCGGGAAGCTGCGCGCAGTCCAGCTCGGTGACAAGCTCGGAGCTGTGATAGCGGTGAAAGCCGGCCCGGCCCTCACCCGATGTGTCGAGCCGCACCCGGGTCCGCCACCCGGTGGCGGCACCGTCTCCGATCGGCTCGGCGACCGCGGAGTCCTCGTCGCGCCACTGGTAGCTGCCAAGCCGGGCCAATTGATTGGCGACGACGGCACCCTTGAGCCGGCGGGTGGCGTCGGGTTCGGCGAACGCCAGATCGCAGCAACCCGCGCCATCCACACCTGCGATCGGGCACAGCGAGTCGATGCGGTCGGTCGACGGTTCAATCACTTCCACAACGTCGGCGTGCCAATACGATCCGTGATCGCCGACCACCCGGACCTTCACCGTCTCTCCCGGCAACGCGTACCGCACGAACACGACGCGGCCTTCGTGGCGCGCAACGCAGCTGCCTCCGTTGGCCGGTGGCCCGGTGGTCAGCGTCAGTTCCGCGGGCCAGGACGGCTCGGCGACCTCTTCACTCAATCCAGGAAGCCCCTGCGTGCGTCACCTGGAGCCGCATGCGGCTCCAGCGTCTTGATTCGCTCGGACGAACTCAATTGCCACGGAACCGATGTCACCATCACGTTCGGCTCGAACAACAGCCTGCCCTTGAGCCGCAGCGCGCTCTGGTTGTGCAGCACCTGTTCCCACCAGTGCCCGACGACGTACTCCGGGATGAACACAGTGACGACGGTGCGCGGCGATTCCTTGCTGACCCGCTTGACGTAGTCGAGCACGGGGCGGGTGATCTCGCGGTACGGCGACGCAATCACCTTGAGCGGCACGGCGATATCGCTGTCCTCCCACTTGTGCACCAGCTCGCGGGTTTCGGCGTCGTCGACGCTGACGGTGATGGCCTCGAGCACGTCAGGCCGAGTGGCGCGGGCATAGGCCAACGCCCGCAGTGTGGGCAGGTGCATCTTGGACACCAGCACAATGGCGTGATTGCGGCTGGGCAGCGTGATATCGCGGTCTTCGGCGGCTTGTTCCTCCAGCTCCCGGGCGACGGTGTCGTAGTGCTTGTGGATCATTTTCATTATGACGAACAGTGCGCTCATCGCCAGAATGGCGATCCAGGCTCCGGCGAGGAACTTCGTCACCACCACGATGACCAACACCGTTCCGGTGCAGACGAATCCGATGGTGTTGATCACCCGGGACCGCATCATCTTGCGCCGTACCCCGGAATCGGTTTCGACCCGCAGCAGCCTGGTCCAGTGCCGGACCATGCCGATCTGGCTCAGCGTGAACGACACGAATACCCCGACGATGTACAACTGGATCAGCGCGGTGACCTGCGCACGGAACGCGATTACGAAGGCGATCGCCGCAAACGCGAGGAATAGGATGCCGTTCGAGAACGCCAGCCGGTCGCCCCGGGTGTGCAGCTGTCGGGGCAGGAAACGGTCTTGGGCCAGAATGGATCCCAGCACGGGAAAGCCGTTGAACGCGGTGTTGGCGGCCAGCACCAGGATGAGCGCGGTGACCCCCGCGATCAGATACAGCGCTACCGGGAAGTCGTGGAACACGGCGTCGGCCAACTGCGCGATCAGCGTCTTCTGTTGATAGCCGGGCGGCGCACCGATGAGCTGTTCATGGGGACGCTCTGCCATTTTGGCGCCCGTTGCCCTGGCCAGCATGATGATGCCCATGAACAGTGAGATCGCGATGCCGCCGAGCAAGAGCAGCGTCGTTGCGGCATTGCGCGACTTGGGTTTCCGGAACGCCGGCACCCCGTTGCTGATGGCCTCGACACCGGTCAGCGCCGCGCTGCCGGACGAGAACGCCCGTGCGATAAGGAACACCAACGCAAACCCGAGCACATCACCGTGCTCGGAATGCATCTCGAATCCGGCCGACTCCGCGCGAAGCGGTGTGCCGAGGACGTAGATCTGAAACAACCCCCAGCCGAGCATGATGTACATGCCGATCATGAACGCGTAGGTGGGAATCGCGAATGCGGTGCCCGACTCTCGGATGCCACGCAGATTCAACGAGGCCAGCACCAAGATCGCTATGACCGCGAACAACACCTTGTGATGATTGACCAGGGGCACCGCCGATCCGATGTTCGACATCGCCGAGGACATCGACACCGCGACCGTGAGCACGTAATCCACCAGCAACGCGCTGGCCACCGTCAGGCCTGCGGTGTGACCCAGATTGGTGGTGACCACTTCGTAGTCGCCCCCGCCGGACGGATAGGCGTGCACGTTCTGCCGGTAGCTCGCGATGACGACCAGCATGACCGCGGCGACGGCGAGCCCGATCCACGGCGCCATCGAATAGGCGGTCAAGCCCGCGACGGAGAGCACCAGAAAGATTTCTTCCGGCGCGTAGGCCACCGAGGACAACGCGTCGGACGCGAAGACCGGCAATGCGATCCGCTTGGGTAACAGCGTGTGGGCGAGCTTGTCACTGCGGAACGGTCTTCCGATAACCAACCGGCGCGCAGCGGTTGAAAGCTTGGACACGAGAGCCAAGAGTAGGCCCGACGGCCATTGGCCGTCGGAAAGCGGTAGCGTTCCGAGTGCGCGGGTTCGCCAGAGACAGGCCGGAAAGGACCGTCAGGTGCGTGTAGTGGTCATGGGATGCGGCCGGGTGGGCGCGTCACTGTCGAACAGCCTGGCCAGAATCGGCCACGATGTGGCCGTCATTGATCGCGATAGCACGGCATTTCATCGGCTGTCCCCCGAATTCACGGGCGAGCGCGTCCTCGGCATGGGCTTCGACCGCGACGTCCTGCTGCGGGCAGGCATCGAGGAGGCAGGCGCGTTCGCGGCCGTCTCGTCCGGCGACAACTCCAACATCATCTCGGCGCGGGTGGCCCGCGAGAACTTCGGCGTGGAGCGCGTCGTCGCCCGCATCTACGACGCCAAGCGCGCGGCGGTCTACGAACGTCTCGGCATTCCCACGGTGGCCACCGTGCCGTGGACGACCGACCGGCTGCTCAACCTGCTGACCCGCGAGACCGAGACCACCAAGTGGCGCGACCCCACCGGCAGCGTCGGCGTCACCGAACTGGCGCTGCACGAGGACTGGGTCGGCCACCGGATCACCGACTTGGAGGCGGGCACCGGCGGTCGCGTGGCTTTCATGATCCGGTTTGGCGCCGGCGTCCTACCGGATGCGAAAACCGTCATCCAGGCCGGCGATCAGGTGTACATGGCGGCGATCGCCGGACATATCGCCGAGGCACTGGCCATCGCGGCGCTGCCGCCCAGTGAGGACCTGGAGGCCTCGTGAAGGTCGGCATCGCCGGGGCTGGGGCCGTCGGCCGTTCCATCGCCCGCGAACTCGTCGAGAACCACGAAGTCACGCTGCTGGAGCGCAACCCGGACCACATCGACGTCGACGCGATCCCTGCGGCACACTGGCGCCTTGGCGACGCGTGCGAACTGAGCCTGCTGGAGTCGGTAAAGCTGGAAGAGTTCGACGTCGTGATCGCGGCGACCGGCGACGACAAGGTCAATGTGGTGGTCAGCCTGCTGGCCAAGACCGAGTTCGCGGTGCCGCGCGTGGTTGCCCGCGTCAACGATCCCCGCAACGAGTGGCTGTTCGATGAGAACTGGGGTGTGGACGTCGCGGTGTCCACCCCGCGCATGCTGGCGTCGCTCGTCGAGGAGGCCGTCTCCGTCGGTGATCTGGTGCGGCTGATGGAGTTCCGCAGGGGCCAGGCCAACCTGGTCGAGATCACCCTGCCCGACGACACGCCGTGGGGCGGAAAGCCGGTCAAGCGCCTGGAGCTGCCGCGCGACGCCACGCTGGTGACGATTCTGCGCGGGCCACGGGTGATCGTGCCCGAGGCCGACGAGCCGCTCGAGGGAGGCGACGAGCTGTTGTTCGTGGCCACCACGGAGGTCGAGGACGCGCTGCAGGAGCTGCTGCTACATCCGCAGTAGCGCTGAGGTCAGCGCCGGGTGTAGGCAGGCGGCGGCGGTACGCGGTCGTGGCAGCACGCCGCGTCTTCGAGTGATACGCGGTCGAAATCGCATTGCGCGTTGCGGATACCGATCGCAGAGATGACCCCCGCGACCGCAAACAACGCCCCCGTCACCAACGCGCCCTGCCGGAAACCCGCGAAATCGACGGCGCCACCAATGATCACACCCGTGAACGCCACCGCGATCAGGCCAGCGATCCGGGACACGGCGTTGTTGATCGCCGAGCCGATGCCGCTCTGCGCCTGATCGACCGCGGCGAGGATCGCGGCCGTCAGCGGCGACACCGTCATCGACAGCCCGAGCCCGAACACCACCAGTCCTGGCAGCATCTGCGTCCAGAAGTCGAACGGCTGGCGTGCCATCGTCATCCATAGATAGCCGGCTGCGGCGATCAGCGGGCCGACCGCCATGAACAGGCGTGGCCCGTGCACCCCCGCCAGCGTGCCGAACCGGCGGGCCAGCAAAAACGACAGCACCGGCACCGGCAGCGTGGCCAGGCCTGCCTGCGTGGCCGATAGTCCCGCCGCCTCCTGCAGGAACAGCACGACGATCAACGTGCCCATCGACACCGCCGCGTAGAGAAACACGGTGGCCAGGTTGCCTACCGCGAAATTACGGGTGGCGAAGATGTGCAGCGGCATCATCGGGTGCGGGGTGCGCCGTTCCCACCACGGGAACACGGCCAGACACGCAAGGCCGATCACCAGGGTGATGACCACCGCGGCGTTCGAGAATCCCAGCCGCTGCCCTTCGATGAGCGCGTAGACCGCGCCGGTGAGCCCGACGGCGGCCAGCGCGGCGCCGACGACATCGATGCGCGCGGACCGGTCTTCAGCGTCTGGCCGGCTCGCCGGCGAAGCGAACTCGTCGGCCGACAGCTTCGTGGTCAAGTACAGCGTGACGGCCAGCGGGATGACGTTGACCCCGAAGATCCAGCGCCAGCCCACCGCGTCGACCAACACACCGCCGAGCAGCGGGCCGATCACGAACGCCGTGCCGGTCCACGCGGTCCAGGTGCCGATCGCACGGGCCTGATCGGTGCCCGAGAACCGCGCATTGATCATCGCGAGCGAGCTCGGCACCAGAAACGCCGCGCCGGCGCCCTGCAGGAGGCGGGCGGCCACAAGTACCCAGCCGCTGGGCGCAAGCGCGCACAGCACCGAGGACACGCCGAACACGACGATGCCCATCCGCAGCACCGACAGTCGGCCGAACTGATCGGAAATCGCGCCTGCGACAAGAATCAGCGCCCCGAGCGTGAGCAGATACCCGTCGACAACCCACTGCTGCAGGGCCAGGCCACCGCCGAAATCCTTGCCGATCGCAGGCAGCGCCAGATTCACCACCGACCCGTCCAGAAAGGCGACGAATGAAGCCAGCACCGCGACCGCGATCAGCGGCCCGGCGGTACTGGTCTTAGTGGGCATCGGGTTGAGTGACGCCTCCGTGCTCCTCGGCGGTCTTCGCGGATTCCTCGGCATCATGCGTGTGCAGCGCCCGCTGAGCGGCGCGAATGGCCAGGTATGTCACCAACGCCGCGACCGCGGTCAGTGGCCAGCCCATCGCGATCCGGGCGAAACCCAGCCAGCCCGTCTGGTCGGCATCGTAGAGGTGTTGCTGCACGACGAAGCGCGAGGCGGACACCAGCGCCCACACGAGCGTCGCGAGGTCGAAGGCCACCACCGCTCTGCGCTGCCCACGCCAGTCACGGTCGTGGGAGTTGACCCAGCCCCAGATGTAGCCGACGATCGGACGGCGAACGAGGATCGACAACGCGAAAACGACGGCCCAGAACAACGACGCCCAGATGCCGAGGAGGAAGTAGCCCTTCGACTCGCCGACCACGTAGGCGACCAGCGCGCTGATCGCCACGCCGATGAACCCGGAGATCGCTGGCTGGGCGGATTCGCCGCGGGCCAGGCGCCACACCAGAATCAGCACCGCCACGCCCAGCGCCGCGCCGACGGCCGGCAGCAGACCGAACGCAGTGGACATCGGAACGAACACCAGGACGGGCAGCGAGGAGTAGATCAGCCCGCTGATGCCGCCCATCTGTTCCAGGACGGCGGCCCCGCGAGCGGGGCGTGATTCCAACTCTTTGGTGTGGTTCCCCGGTTCGGTTCCGGGGTCACTCACTTCTGAATCTCGTAGTGCGGGTTGTAGATCGCCTTCGTGCCGTTTTCCAGCTTGCCGACACGTCCGTGCACTTTGAGCGTGCGACCGGACTCGATGCCCGGGATGCGGCGCTGCCCGAGCCAGACCAGCATCACCGAGTCGGTGCCGTCGAACAGTTCGGCCT
>JAJKIB010000337.1 GCA_021154745.1 Mycobacterium sp. | reverse complement strand
TGGTTCGAGGAAAGTCCGGACTTCACAGAGCAGGGTGATTGCTAACGGCAATCCGAGGTGACTCGCGGGAAAGTGCCACAGAAAACAGACCGCCACCTTCGCGGTGGTAAGGGTGAAACGGTGCGGTAAGAGCGCACCAGCATGCCGGGTGACCGGAGTGCCTAGGCAAACCCCACCCGAAGCAAGGCCAAGAATGTCGTCGAGGGGGGCGACAGCGCAGGCGCCCGAGGGCTGCTCGCCCGAGCCTGCGGGTAGGCCGCTTGAGGCACCCGGCAACGGTGTGTCCAGATGGATGGTCGCCGCCTCGCCGCCGTGGTCGTACGGCGGCGGCGAGGGACAGAATCCGGCTTACAGGCCAACTCATCCGCCTTTTGGGCTCCGCCTAGCGGGCCTTGCGCACCGACTTGTCCAGCTTCCTCAACGCAGCATCGAGCTGGGCCCGGGAGCGCCGTGCCAGGTCGTCCTCCTGTTGATAGAGCAGCCCGTAGGTAAAGGTGTCCTCGCCGGCGGCGTGAGCAGTCTCGGCCTGGTGGCGCAGATGGGTGCGGCTGACCACGCTGTCTTGATGGTCACCAAGCAGCGTCTGGATCGTCTTGGCGCGGTCGGAAACCTTTCCTTCGCCGGTCGCCGCTGCGGTGTACCGAAGTCGCTTGGCCCCCTTGCGGATTCGATGCAGCGCCTCGTCCTTCTCCGTGTCGGCGGCCTGCGCCGCGGCCTTCGCCGCTTTGCGCACCCGCTTGTAGGCCGACTCGATCGTCACCTGGGCCGGCTCTTCACCCGGCTGCGTCGGTGGCGGCTCCGCGGCCACCAAACCCTCCAGCGCATCAAGCAGCCGGAAGTAGCGCTGCGACCGCATCGCGATCAGTGACCGCCGCAGGCCTGACTTGTAGTGCTTCTTGGCGCCGTCGACCAGCCGCTCGTGCACCGGCCCGCGCACCAGCTCCTTGGGTAGTTCATCGAGAGCCTTCTCGTAGCGCTCGGCAAGCACCTCGGCGTCGCGCGCGACACCCAAAACCGCCGCCAATTGCCGCAACTCGTCGAGAATCCATGCATCGTCGGAGATGCCGAACGCGCCCTCCGATGCCTGCAGCAGGCTGCGGATCTTGCGGGTAGTCACCCGCATCTGGTGCACCGAGTCGTACGCGTCGGCCCGCACCGCGCGATCCCACACGATCAGCTGCTCCACCTGCTCGGCCACCGCGCGGTGCACTGGGTCGGCCGGCGGCTCGGCCGCCGCCGGTTCGTCGGTCCCTGAGCCCTCGAGGACGCGTGCGAGCTTTGAGCCGTGGCCGGCCGGCACCGCGCCCGCATCCAGCAATCGGTTCGCAAGCCGGTCCATCAGCTCACGATCGGCACCCCCCGTCAGCTCCAACTCCCATTCGCGCCACCGCTGCTCGGACTCCTCATCGTCCTCGGCCCGCGCCACAACGTCGTCGTCGCAGAACTCCGCCAGTGCGCCCCCGTCCGGTCCGTAGAGGACGTCGACAGTGCGGCTGGTCGAGATGCGAGCGACGGGGCCGACCGGCCGATCACGAACGATGGCCAATACGACGTCCAGCAAGTCCTCCGGCACCGCGTCGAGTGTGCTCTCGTCGCCGAGTGGCACTCTCACCTCGGTCCTGGCATCCGGACCTGCCGGCAGTTTGAGGTGCCAACCAGCGTCGGTGCCCCCGGTGCGGCGGCGCAACGTGACGTGGCGGGCGGCGAGGTCGTGGGCCGGTGTGTCGAAGTAGACGGCGTCGAGCTGCTGGGACGGGGAGCGCTCCGCGCGCCCGATCGACGACAGCCCCTCGAACGACGGTTTCACTGTCGATTCGAACACCTCGAACTTGCGCTCGATCTCCAGATACCTGGAATTCGCCGGGTCACTGGATTTCGCCATGGTCCAAACAGGCTGCCATATCAAGGTGAACTGCGTCAGGAAGCCCTGCGGAATTCGCCTGCCAGGTCCCACGCCCGACGCTCCGCCGCAAACGCGACGGCCTGCTGCTGACGGAACGCCGCGATGCTGTCGTCGGTGTCGGTGAGGAACTCGCGATAGTCGGCGAGCGAGAACTTTCCGTAGTCGATCGCCACGTCGCCGCGCCCGGCGGCCATCTCGGCTCGCAGGTGGATCAGCTCCTCCGCGCTCACGGGGTAGAAGCTGATTCGATCGAAATACCTCAGCAGCCACGGTGTTCCGGGCTCGAAGGAACGCGCATTGCCGGGGTGGCAGTGGTTCCAGACCTGGGTGGTGCGGCCGACGAACTGATATCCGCCCGGCCCTTCCATGCCGTAGATGCACAGATACGCACCGCCGATGCCGACGGCATTCTCCGGTGTCCAGGTGCGCGCAGGGTTGTACTTCGTGGTCACCAGCCGGTGGCGTGGATCCAGGGGAGTGGCGACCGGTGCCCCCAGGTACACGTCACCGAGGCCGAGGACCAAATACTCTGCGTCGTATACGATGTCGTGCACCTGCGCCACGTCGTCGAGACCGTTGATACGGCGGATGAATTCGATGTTCCATGGGCACCAGGGCGCATCCGCCCGCACCCCGTGCATGTAGCGCTGAATGGCTTCGTGGGTCGCGGGGTCGTCCCACGACAACGGCAGTCGGACGGCGCGGCTCGGCACGACGAGCTGATCCGACGCGGGCATCACGCCGTCGAGACCCGCCAGCAGATCGGTCACTTCGGCCATCGACAGCACTCCGGGATCGAACTGCACCTGCAGGGAGCGCACACCCGGGGTGAGCTCGGTGATGCCGGAAATGGCTTGCCCGACGAGATGCTCATGCAGCACGTGCACGCGGGCCCGCATGGCCAGGTCGAGCACCATCGGCCCGTACTCGACAAGGACGCCGCCGTCGCCGGCGCGGCGCAACGTCACGTCGGTGCCGTCGGACGCGGTGAACCGGCTGAGCACGCCGTCGTCGTTGTCGCTGGACGTGGAGATCACCAGAGGGAACGACGCCCGTCGGTCGACATCGAGGGTCCGCAGTGACGGCGCCCGGTCGGCGCGCACCGGGACGAACCGCACTGCGTCGCCCGGCGCCATCTGCCCGAGCTTCCAGCGGTCGCCGCCAACCACGGTGACCGGACAGACGAACCCGCCAAGGCTCGGTCCGTCAGGGCCGAGCAGGATCGGGGTGTCGCCAGTGAAGTCCAAAGTGCCGACACAGTAGGCGTTATCGTGGATGTTCGACGGATGCAGACCGGCCTCACCGCCGTCGCTGCGCGCCCACTGCGGATGCGGGCCCACCAGCCGCACACCGGTGCGATCGGAATTGAAGTGCACGGTGTAGTCGGTGCCGACCAGGGTGTCGATGTCGGCGCGGGTGAAGAACTCGGGCGCGGCGTGCGGGCCCTCGGTGACGGCGATTTCCCAGCGGTGCCCGATGCTGGGCTGCTCGTCGATCGCCGCGCGGGCGGGCCGGCCGTTGAGTGGCCCAGGATCGACGCCTGCCGTCAGAACGTCACCTTCACGTAACTGCCGGCCGCCGTGGCCGCCGAACGAGCCAAGCGTGAATGTGGCTGTGCTGTCCAGGTATTCGGGCTCCTGCAGGCCACCTGCCACCAATACGTAGCAGCGCATCCCTGGCCCGGTCAGCATCGCGACGTCGAGCACTGCACCGGGTGGGACCGTGATCGACTGCCACTGTGGCACCGGCGCGGCGTCCAGCGTCACGCCCACGGGTGCGCCGGTGACGCATATGCGTCCGCCGTCCGGAAAGCGAAGGGCCGGACCGCCTCTCGTGCATTCGAGTCCGGCGGTGCCTTCCGGATTGCCGAGCACCCGGTTGCCGATCCGGAACGACAGGTCGTCCATCGGCCCGGACGGCGGCACGCCGACGTGCCAGTACCCGATGCGTCCGGGCCAGTCCTGAACGGTGGTCAGCATCCCCGGCCGCACCACTTCGATCGCGGTCATTGAGCCGAGATCACCATCCGCACAGGAGTCGGTTCGAATCCGTTGCAGGGGTTGTTGATCTGCGGGCAGTTGGACACCAGCACCAGGGTGTCTCGCTCGGCGCGCAACGTCAGCGACTTGCCCGGCGCGGAGAGCCCGTCGACGATGCCCAGCGTGCCGTCGGCCTCGACCGGCACGTTCATGAAGAAGTTGATGTTCGACACGATGTCGCGCTTGCCCAGCCCCCACTTGGCGCCTTCGGCTAAAAAGTTCTCGGCACAAGCATGTTGGTGCACGGTGTGATGGCCGTAGCGCAGCGTGTTGGATTCTTTGGAACACGCTCCGGCGATCGTGTCGTGGTTGCCGACGTCGTCCGCGACGATCGTCATCAGCGGCGTACCGTCGGCGGCCCGCAGCACCGAGCCGGTGCTCAGGAAGATGTTGCGCTGCGCGGCGATGGTGGCCTGCGCGCTGTAGCGAAGCGCGTGCTCGACGTGATCACCCGAGACGCCGTAGACCAGCGTGTCGACGGCCTGATTGCCGTACAGGTCGATGATCTGCAACGTCTGGCCGGTCCGCACGATCGCCGACCACGGCGCGCACGCATCGACCACCTCATCGCCGATGATGGTCAATTCTGTAGTGGTCATTTGAACGCCTCACTGGTTTGCGCTGCGGCCCAGGTGCTTTCGGTGTTGAACAGGGCGCGCAGGTATTCCGGATCATCGTTGACGGGAGTAGTGAGCTGTTCGCCGGCCCGCCAGGCCAGCACGTCGATGTCAGTGAGCGCCGGTTCGGGGTCCAGCGGATGGGCGGTGTTGACCAGCGCGACGACCACGGGCAGGTGGATCAGCAGATCGACCGCGGCACCAGGCCCGGCCGAACCGGTGAAACCCAGCGCGCCGTCGTCGCCGACGCGGACGCCCTTGAACAAGGACGCCGACGGCGCGACATCGCGGATATCGAGGCCGTGCTTGATGGCGGCCAACAGCATCTTGGCTCGACCGGCGTCGGTCATGCCGCACAACGTGTCGTGCTGGCCGGAGCTGTCTGCGACCACCGTCGCCAGCACCCGGCCTTGGTCGGACAGCAGCGGATGGCCGACTCCGAGGTATGCCTGCCACGGCACCTTTACGGTGTCGGCCATATTGAGCCGTTCCCACGGCGCATCGGAGCGGAAGAGAAGCAGGTGCGCGCATGCGCCGCCGTCGGGATCGATCAGTCGAAGGCGTGTTCCGCGCCCGAGCACTCTGGTCGCGTAGGAGCCCGGGGGAACGGCTTCGGCCCACAGCAGGCGCGCCGCGTCGACGTCGGGCGGCGTGGCGGGGATCCGCATGCTGGCGGTTTGTACCTGAGACCGGGCGTGATCGCGCGCCCCAGTCGTCGAGTCGGTACTCAAGGTCGGCTCCTGTCCGATTAACTGTCACTTGAAAGTTTTGAGCGCAGCGATTCCACCCGCGTATCGCAGCTGTTACGACTGCGTTGACTGTGTTTCTGTCGAGTGACAGATATTCGGGGGCGCGGGTGCCGCTAGGCCCACTTCGGAAACATCAGCCCAAGCGCTGCGACGACGCTTGACGCGCTGGCGAATGCCACTTGCAGAACCATCAGTCCGTAAGCCAATCGCGCCCAGCACTTTGCATTGTTGGCGAAGGCGGGGTCTAGCTTGCCTTCACGATGCCTGGGAGGCAGCACGATAACGACGACGGTGATGAGCGCCGCAGGGATCATAAGTATTGCGGCCGCTGAGTCCCAGGAGGTTGGGGAACTGGCGTGGGTGTCATTGACCTGTAGTGCGCCGGCGACAAACGTCGCGGCGATCGCGACAGAAAAAGTGACGACGAGCTTCGCGGTGCTCATCACCTGGCGCGAGTGGGTTACTTCACGCTCGTATTCTTTGATGGTTTCCTGATCGGATGCCCCGGTCATGGCATGCCTCCCCGTCCGCCGACCAGATGAGTATCGCAAGCACGGTGCGAGAATGTGGCCATGCGCAGCGACGGCCGTGGACGCCCGAGGCTGGAGCAGTCGCGGCGGCCGGGCAAGACCGCACGTGAAGAGATCCTCGATGCGGCGGCCGAGCTCTTCACCAACCTCGGCTACGCCAGCACCTCGACGCGACGAATCGCGGACGCGGTCGGTGTCCGCCAGGCCTCGCTGTATCACCACTTCGCAACCAAGGACGACATCCTCGATGCGCTCCTTGCCGGCACCGTCGATGAGCCGTTGCGGTTGGCCGCTGAACTCCTCGATGAGACGGGTCCGGCCGCGCCGCGCCTGCACGCCCTGGTGGTCGGCGACGTCACCCAGCTGTGCGCCAGCCGGTGGAACCTCGGCGCGCTCTATCTGCTTCCCGAGCTGCGGCTCGACCGGTTCGAGCAGTTCCGGCTGCGGCGCACCGAACTGCGCGGTCGCTACCGCAGCCTCGCCGCCGAGGTCATCAAGGAATGCGACGGTCCCGCAGACGCCGACGACCTGCCGTTTCGGCTCGTCGAATCGGTGATCAACCGTCGCTCCGACGACACCGCCTGCCCCCACGAGCAGCCATGGGTGATCGCCGACGGGGCACTGCGCACACTGGGATACGACGGCGACTTCGCCAAACTTCACAAGCTGACCGCGGCCAGGCTTGGGTTGGCCGATACAGTCCAGGTGTGACCGAATACCAGACCATCAAGTTCGAGCCGTCCGGCCCCATCACGCGGATCACGCTGAACCGTCCCGACGCGGCAAACGGCATGAACGACACCATGACTCGGGAACTCGCCGATGCGGCGAAGCGCTGCGACACCGACGCGACCAAGGTCGTGGTGATCACCGGATCGGGCCGATTCTTCTGCGCCGGAGGCGATCTGAAGTCGTTCGCGGCGGCGCCGAGCCGTGGCCTGTTCATCAAGGGCGTCGCCGACGACCTGCACCGAGCGATCTCGACGTTCGCGCGGATGGACGCCGTGTCGATCATCGCGGTCAACGGCGTGGCGGCCGGCGCGGGCTTTTCTCTGGCCCTGACCGGTGACCTGGTGCTGGCTGCCGAGTCCGCGTCGTTCACGATGGCCTACACGCGCGCGGGTCTGAGCCCCGACGGCAGCTCGTCGTACTTCCTGCCCCGCCTCATCGGCATCACCAAGACCAAGGAGTTGATGCTGACCAACCGCACGCTGTCGGCGCAGGAGGCGTCGCAGTGGGGACTGGTCACCGAGGTCGTTCCCGACGCCGAACTGGCCGCCCGCACCGATAAGCTCGCCGACCAAATGGCTTCCACCGCAAGCGGATCCAACGGCGGAGTCAAGGCCCTTCTGCTGTCGACGTTCTCCAGCGGGCTCGAAGAGCAGATGGAACTCGAGGGCCGCCTGATCGCCGACCGCGCCGAATCGCCCGACGGGCGAGAGGGCGTCGACGCGTTCCTCGCGAAGCGGAAGGCGGAGTTCGCCTAGAAGGAGTGCTCCTCTGCGGGAAACGCCCCGCTGGCCACCTCGTCGGCGTATTGCTTTGCCGCGCTGCGTAATTCGGCACCTAGGTCACCGAAGCGTTTGACGAACTTCGCCGTCTTGCCGCTGGTGAGCCCGGCCATGTCCTGCCAGACCAGCACTTGCGCATCGCAGTTCGGCCCCGCGCCGATGCCGATCGTCGGGATGGTCAGCTTGCCGGTGATCTGGGTAGCCAGCTCGGCGGGCACCATCTCCATTACCACGGAGAACGCGCCGGCCTCTTGCACAGCGATCGCGTCGTGGATCGTCTGCTCGGCGGCATCACCGCGGCCCTGGACCCGGAAGCCGCCGAGGCTGTTCACGCTCTGCGGGGTGAACCCGATGTGCGCCATCACAGGAATGCCTGCGGCGGTGAGCGTCGCGATCTGATCGGCGACACGCTCGCCGCCCTCCAGCTTGACCGCGTGGGCGCCGGTCTCCTTCAGGAACCGGGTCGCACTGGCCAGCGCCTGCTGCGGGCCGGCCTCGTAGCTGCCGAACGGCATATCCGCGACCACCAGCGCGTGCGGAGCGCCCCGCACCACGCCGCGCACCAACGGGATCAGCTCGTCCATGGTCACCGGCACCGTCGTGTCGTAGCCGTAGACCACGTTGGCGGCCGAATCGCCGACCAGCAGCACCGGAGTCTCGGCGTCGTCGAAGACGCGAGCGGTGGAGTAGTCGTAGGCCGTCAGCATGGCCCACTTGTGGCCCTCGGCCTTCCACTTCTGAAGATGATGGGTGCGAACTTTGGCGCGCGGTTTGGAATCGGCAGCACCGTAAACCGTTTGCTCAGACATCGTTGTCCCCCAATTGGGTGGGTCTGGTCGAATCCTCGAGGCCATCTCGGTCCCCGGGTTTCCTCTGACCCTGCCAGTCTGCCACCTCAGACAGAAGAAGTTAAAAGCCACGTTAAGTGGATTTCCTCACAGTCGGCCTCGTCGCGCATAACATCGGCTGAATGCAACGGCTCAGCGGACTCGACGCCAGTTTCCTGTACCTCGAAACCGCCAAGCAGCCGTTGCATGTGTGCTCGGTCCTCGAACTGGACACGTCGACCATGCCCGGCGGGTATACGTTCGACCGGATGCGCGATGCACTGAGCCTGCGCATCAAGGCCATGCCCCAGTTCCGCGAGAAGCTCGCCGACAGCCGGTTCAACCCCGACCATCCAGTGTGGGTGGACGACAAGGACTTTGACGTCGATCGACACCTGCACCGCATCGGTCTGCCGTCACCCGGTGGCCGCCACGAGCTCGCCGAGATCTGCGGCCATATCGCATCGCTGCCGCTGGACCGCAGCAGGCCGCTGTGGGAGAGCTGGGTGATCGAGAACATCGCAGGCACCGACGCCCACGCTGGGGGCCGGCTCGCGGTGATGACAAAAATGCACCACGCGGGTATCGACGGCGTCACCGGCGCCAACCTGATGTCGCAGCTGTGCAGCACCGAACCGGATGCGCCACCACCAGACCCGGTGGATGGCGTCGGGGACGCCAGCGGTCTGGAAATCGCGGTGAGCGGCGCGGTCAAGTTCGTCACCCGGCCGTTGAGGCTGGTCAATGTGGTGCCGACCACGCTGTCGTCGGTTGTCGACACCGTCAAGCGCGCGCGCAGCGGCCTGGCCATGGCGGCGCCGTTCGCCGCGCCGAAGACCGCGTTCAACGCCAATGTCACCGGCCACCGCAACGTTGCGTTCGCCCAGCTCGACCTCGAGGACATCAAGACGGTGAAGAACCACTTCGGGGTCAAGGTCAACGACGTGGTGATGGCGCTGGTATCTGGCGTGCTACGCAAATTCCTGGCCGACCGCGGCGAACTGCCCGACAACTCGCTGGTCGCGATGGTGCCGGTGTCGGTGCACGAAAAATCCGACCGGCCGGGCCGAAACCAGGTGTCGGGCATGTTCTCCCGGCTGGAGACCCACATCAACGATCCGGGTGAGCGGCTGAAATCCATTGCGGAGGCGAATTCCGTTGCCAAGCAACATAGTTCGGCAATCGGTGCCACCCTCCTTCAGGACTGGTCGCAGTTCGCCGCGCCCGCGGTGTTCGGTGTCGCAATGAGGGTCTATGCCGCCAGCCGGTTGAGCGGGGCCAGGCCGGTGCACAACCTGGTCATTTCCAACGTGCCGGGCCCGCAGGTGCCGCTGTACTACCTGGGCAATGAGGTCAAGGCCATGTACCCGCTGGGGCCGATCTTCCACGGCTCGGGGCTGAACATCACCGTGATGGCGCTGACCGGCATGCTCGACGGCGGCATCGTGTCGTGCCCGGAGCTGGTGCCCGATCTGTGGGATCTGGCCGACGACTTCAGCGCCGGGCTCCAAGAGCTGCTCGACGCCGCGAGTTAACGCCGGAGAACACCGGAGCCGCGGCGGCGGCGACATCAGAACCCGGCCTCGCCAGGGCAGATGCATGTTCATGGCAGCATGTGGAGCCATGAACCGCAAGATCGGGGTCCTCGCGACCATCGCTGCCCTTCTGCTGGCTGGGTGCAGCAACATGGTCGACGGGCGTGCCGTCATCTCGGCGCCCCGACCGGGCTCACCGATCCAGTGGGCGCCGTGCAAGGCCGCCGCGTCTGACGAAACGCGTCTGCCTGCCGGCGCCGAGTGCGGGATGCTGTCGGTACCGGTCGATTACTCCAAGGCCGACGGTGACGTCGCCCAGATCGCGATGATCCGGTTCAAGGCCACCGGCGAGAAGATCGGCTCACTCGTCGTCAATCCGGGTGGTCCCGGCGAGTCCGGCGTCGAGGCCGCCGCGTCGCTGGCACCCACGCTGCCGCAGTCGGTGCGCGGGCGGTTCGATCTCGTCGGCTTCGATCCACGCGGCGTCGCCAACTCGACACCGGCGGTGTGGTGCAACTCCGATGCCGACAACGACCGGTTGCGCGCCGACCCGACGGTGGAGTACACGCCCGAGGGCGTCGCCCACATCGAGAAAGAGAACAAGGAATTCGTCCAGCGCTGCCTGGACAAGATGGGCAAGGAGTTCCTGTCCAACGCGGGAACTGCCAACGTGGCCAAGGATCTTGACGCGATACGGGCCGGCCTCGGCGATGACAAGCTGACCTATCTCGGCTACTCGTACGGCACCCGGATCGGAGCGCTGTACGCCGAGGCTTACCCCGACAAGGTTCGAGCGATGATCCTCGACGGCGCCGTCGACCCCAATGCGGACCAGATAGAGGAGCAGATCCGCCAGGCCGCCGCGTTCCAGAAAGCGTTCGACAACTTCGCCGCCGACTGCACCAACAGCCCCGACTGCCCGCTGGGTACCGACCCCGCCAAGGCTGTTGACGTTTACAAGAGCCTGGTCGAGCCGTTGGTGAAGAAACCGGCGAAGACGAAGGATCCGCGCGGGCTCAGCTACAGCGACGCAATCGTCGGGACCATCCTGCCGCTGTATTCGCCGAGCCTGTGGCGCCATCTCACCCAGGCGCTTTCCGAACTCAAGGACGGCACCGGCGACACCATGCTCGCCATGGCCGACCTGTACATGGGTCGCGATGCGCAGGGCCATTACAACAACTCCACCGATGTCCGGGTCGCAGTCAATTGCATGGACAAGCCGCACATCACGGACCGCGCCAAGGTGGTCGACGAGGACCGTCGCACGCGCGAGGTGGCGCCGTTCATGAGCTACGGCGAGTTCACCGGCCTTGCGCCCCTTGACACATGCGCCTTCTGGCCGGTGCCTGCGACGGGCGATCAGCACGAGATCAACGTCAAGGGCCTGCCGCCGATCCTGGTGGTGTCGACGACGAATGACCCGGCGACGCCCTACAAGGCCGGGGTCGATCTGGCCCAGCAACTGGGCGGCACCCTGCTCACCTTCGACGGCACCCAGCACACCGTTGTCTTCCAGGGAAATACCTGTATCGACGACATCGCGGCGCGCTACCTTGTCGACGTGACCGTGCCGCCGCCGAACACGCGATGCTGACCATCACTACCGTCGGCACAGCCGATATCCCCGAGCTGATGCCGATGTTGCGCGCCTACTGCGACTTCTACCGCGTGGATCCCTCCGACGAGCGGCTGCTGGCGCTCGTGGCTGCGTTGATCGCCGAGCCGTCCGAAGGACTTCAGCTCATCGCGCGCGACACTGATGGAACGCCATTGGGTTTCACGACGATCTACTGGACATGGCAGACACTGCACGCCGGTCGGGTGGGGGTGCTCAACGACTTGTTCGTGGTGCCGGCATCCCGCGGATCGGGCACCGGCCGGGCTCTGATCGAGCGCTGCCGAGAACTCTGCCGCGAGCGTGGCGCCGAGAAGCTGGTGTGGGAAACGGCGCCCGACAACAGGACAGCGCAACGCCTTTACGACGGCATCGGCGCCGAAAAGTCCACCTGGCTCACCTACGAGCTAGACGCGCGATAACAGCAAGGTCACCGTTGTATTCCAGCCGGAGACCGGCGGCCGTTAACCATGCGAGCATGTTGGCCATGTGGTGGGTGGGTAGGCGCGGTACGGTGCTGCTCGCCATCTTCCTGATGTCGGGGATCGCGTGTCCGGCCGCATGGGCCTCACCCGAAGGCGAGTCGATCCAGCAGTTCGGCCAGCCGCCGGCATGGGGTGGCTGCGAGCAGTTCGTCGGCACTGCCACCGGCATCCCGAGCGCGCAGTGCGGCACGGTCTCGGTGCCAGTGGATTGGAACAACCCAGCCAAACCCGAAGGCGCCCAAGCTCAGTTGGCGGTCATCCGAATCCCGGCCACCGGCAACCGGATCGGTGTGCTGGTGGTCAACCCGGGCGGACCGGGCGCATCGGCCGTGGACACCGTCGCCAGCATGGGGGCGTCGCTGGCCGACACCGACATCCTGCGCCGATTCGATTTGGTGGGTATCGATCCGCGCGGGGTCGGCCATTCCACGCCAGAGCTACGCTGCCGCACCGACGCCGAGTTCGACGCGTTCCGTCGCGAACCGATGGCCGACTACAGCCCCGAAGGCGTCGCCCATATCGAAGGGCTCTACAAGCAGTTCGCCGATGCGTGCGTCCAGCGGATGGGCACGGAGTTCCTCGCCAACATCGGGACCGCCTCGTCGGTGCGCGACATGGACGCCGTGCGCGCGGCCCTCGGCGAGAACCAGATCAACTATCTCGGCTTCTCGTACGGAACCGAACTGGGCGCCGCGTATGCCGAGCAATACCCGGACCGCGTGCGGGCGATGGTTCTCGACGGCGCCGTCGACCCGAGCCTGGATCCGATCGCCGGGAGCATTCGGCAGATGGCGGGTTTCCAAACGGCTTTCAACGACTACGCGGCCGACTGTGCCCAGTCGGCGGGCTGTCCGCTTGGCACCGATCCGGCGAAGTTCGTCGACCGCTTTCACGAGCTGGTCGACCCGCTGGTGAACACGCCGGGCGGGACGTCGGATCCGCTGAGCCTGAGCTACCAGGACGCGATGACCGGCACCGTCAACGCGCTCTACACGCGGCGGTTCTGGCAGTACCTCACCAGCGGCCTGCTGGGCCTGCAGCGCGGC
>JAJKIB010000336.1 GCA_021154745.1 Mycobacterium sp. | reverse complement strand
CTGAACCATCGACGCCTCAATTCAAGACTCCGCCGAATCTAACAACTCCGGCGCCGCCAGGCACCTTCTTCGCGAGTACCGACGAGTCCAACATCGACTTTCAAGACGTCCCACGGAAGGGCCCGAAAGATGTCACGCACCACCTCTATCGCGATCATCGGCACTGGCTTCGGTGGCCTCGGCATGGCCATTCGACTCAAGAGAGTCGGATTTCACAACCTGACACTCTTCGAGAAGGCCGACGACGTCGGTGGCTGTTGGCGAGACAATACGTACCCGGGCGCCGCCTGCGATGTCCCCTCACACCTGTACTCCTACTCGTTCGCCCAGAACACGGAGTGGTCGCGACGCTTCGCCCCCCAAGCCGAGATCCACCAGTACCTGCGTGACACTGCGGACAAATTCGGGATCGTGCCCCACATACGGTTCAACGCCGAGGTGACGGCCCTGGAGTTCGTCGAGGCGACGGCGACCTGGGCCATTACCCTCGAGGACGGGTCGGCTCACGTTGCCGACGTAATCATCACTGCCACAGGCCTTTTGAGTCGGCCGCTCATTCCAGGCATTCACGGGATCGACACCTTCGAAGGCGAGCAGTTCCACTCTGCGACATGGAACCACGACTACGACCTGACCGGAAAATCCGTCGCCGTCGTCGGCACCGGTGCCTCAGCCATCCAGTTCGTCCCGGCCATTGCACCCCACGTGGCGCACCTGAAGCTGTTCCAGAAGGACGCCGCGCATGTCATCCCCAAACCGGACTACGCCTATGCACCCATTGCCCGGACGGCGTTTCGCCGGATTCCTGGCTTGCAACGACTTTCACGCTGGCTTACCTACTGGCAGCTGGAACCACGCGGCGCCGCGTTCACCAGGTTCCCCCAGTTGCTCACACTCGTCGACCGGCGATTCCGGCGCAACATCTCTCGCCAGGTCGTCAACGACGCGTTACGTACCAAGCTGACCCCCGAAGACCCGATCGGTTGCAAGCGGATTCTCATCTCCAACGACTACTACGGAGCACTGACCCGCGACAACGTCGACGTCGTGACCTCGCCGATCACCGAAGTCACGCCAAGCGGCATCACGACATCCGACGGCCTGGGCCACGACGTCGACGCCATCATCTATGGCACCGGATTCTCCGCCACCGAGGTACTCGGCCCGATGCACGTCACCGGACGCAACGGACGGGTGTTGCGCGACGCATGGCACGACGGCGCCGAAGCGCACCTCGGTATCAGCGTCGCCGGCTTCCCCAACCTGTTCCTCCTTTACGGGCCGAACACAGGACTCAGCCACAGCTCGGTCGTACTGATGCTGGAAGCGCAGATCAACTACGTGCTTCAAGCAGTCAAGCGGTTGGCCAAGGGCGACATCGCCTGGCTCGACGTCCAGTCCACTGCGCAGGCTGGATCCAATGCTGCACTCCAGGAGCGCATTCGAACCAGTGTCTGGGCCAGTGACTGCGACAGCTGGTACAAGACCGCGACTGGCAAGAACACCATCCAGTGGCCCGGCTTCACCTTCGAGTACGCAATGCGTACCCGCCGGCTAAACGAATCCGACTTCCACCTCGAGCCCGCCGGCGCTCGCTGATCCTCGCCAAGGAGAACCAACAACCATGCAACTCAATGGATCCCGCATCTTGCTCACCGGCGCGACCGGCGGTCTCGGCGAAGGCCTGGCCCGCGCGCTCCGCGCCCACGGCGCTGAACTGATCCTCACGGGTCGACGGGTGGAAGTCCTTGCGAGCCTCGCCGCGGAGATCGATGCAGCGTCGATAGCCGCCGACCTGTCGAACCCCGCCGATGTCACTCGACTGCTCGACGAAGCCGGCCCGATCGAGATCCTGATCAACAACGCGGCACTCCCGGCGGTCGGGCGCGTGATCGACTTCACCGAAGCCGAGATCGCGCGCGCCGTCGACGTCAACCTGGTCGCACCGATCCTGCTCTCGCGAGCCGTGACGCCACAGTTCGTCGCACGCGGGCGCGGCCACATCGTGCTCATCGGGTCCATGGCCGGTCGTACCGCTTGCAAGGGTTCGTCGATGTACAACGCGACCAAGTTCGGCCTGCGAGGGTTCGCGCTGGCACACCGGCAGGACCTGCATGACACAGGCGTTGGTCTCTCGATCGTCGAACCGACATTCGTCAGCGATGCCGGGATGTATGCCGACAGCGGAGTCGAATTGCCAAGGGGCGTACGGACGGTGTCGCCGGAGGATGTCTCGGACGCGGTGATCCGCAGCATCGAGAAGAACATCGGCGAGATCGTGGTCGCGCCGGTCGAGCAAAAACTCCAGGCCTCGCTCGCCCTGGTCGCGCCGGCTGTGGATGCGCGGCTGCAACGCGTTTTCGGAATGGGCGACGTGTTTGCCTCGCACAGCGGGATGTCGAAGCGATGAACGCGCCCGCCGAGCACTCGCTAGCCGATCGCGCTGCGCGACGAGTCGTACGGCGCCTAGTCAACCTCCCTGCTCCCATCAAGCGCGTGCTCGCGGGGCGACCGATCGTGGTCGACGGCCAGACCTTGGACGTCAACACGCAGATCGGGTTGCGTCTGATGCACCTCGCCGGCATCGGCGACTTCGACTCCATGCCGATCGAGAAGGCGCGCGCGCAACTATCGGCCGAAGCGTGGATCTTCGGTGATGAGCTGCCGATCGGATCGGTCGAGGACTTCACGATTCCCACCACTGCGCTCGACCTGGCCGCCCGCATCTACCGTCCGACGGGACTCACCTACCCGGCTGGCGGACTCGTCCACTTCCACGGGGGTGGATGGACCCTTGGTGACCTCGGAGCGGCCGACGCAGTGTCCCGGTGGCTGGCACACCACGCCGGCATCATCGTGATCTCGGTCGACTATCGACTTGCCCCGGAGAACCCGTTCCCGGCAGCTCTCGACGACGCAATGGACGCGTATACCCATGTGGCAACCCACGCCGGGCAGTTCGGCCTCGACCCGAGTCGCATCGGCGTCAGCGGCGAGAGCGCGGGCGCCAACCTGGCCACGGTCATCGCTCAAACGACGGCTCGGGCTGCCCGCTCCGGCCCATCGCCGACTCCGGCGTTGCAGGTGCTCTTCCAACCGGTCACCGATCTGTCGACCAGGCACGAGTCGTACCGGCTGTTCGGCGAGGGATTCACCATGACCGCAGCCGACATGAACCTCTACAGGCGGTCCTACCTTGGCGCCAACGGGTCGGCTACCGATCCGCGCATCTCTCCGCTGTTGGCCGACGATCTGTCTGGTGTCGCGCCGGCCTACATCTCGACTGCGGGATTCGACGTGCTGCGCGACGAAGGCGAAGCCTACGCACGCAAACTCGAACAGGCGGGGGTTCCCGTCACGCTGGTACGGACGCCCAGCCTGGCACACAGTGCCATCAACGTTCCGAACGTGTGTCCCCCGGCTCAGGACGCTCTCCTCACCGCAGCGAAAGCCATCCGCTCAATTCTGGTTTCGGGCGTCGACGCGTAGGAGGTCGAATCCGTGTCGTCACTGCTGTACTCACTGGGCCGGTGGAGTTTCCGACGCCGCAAGCTGGTCGTGGCGTTCTGGATTGCCCTGCTGGCGGTCGCCACGACGCTGGCCTGGCCTTCGGGAAGAGCACCGACGACACGTTCGTCATCCCCGGCGCCGAATCACAAAGCGCCCTCGATGAATTGGGCCGTCTGTTCCCTGAGCTGAGCGGCACGTTCGCTCAGTTCGTGCTCACCGTCCCGGACGGGCAGACAGTGGACGCCCCCGGCATCCGCCGGGCCGCCTCCATCCGTCGAGCGATATGAAGGAGCAGTCAGCGGTCGCTTCCACTGACCGGCCTGAAGCCAGCCGCAGCGCGAACGCCTCCTGGCGTCCGCCGTGCGTCACGTCGGCTACCTGACGCGCCACCGTGGCGGCAACTATGTCGACACTGATGCGAAGCATCAACCTGCCGTCCGAGTTGGCACTGCCTCAGTTTCATGGGAAAGTGCCGTGGCTCGTCCGCGCCATTTGGGAGGAACACGTTGGATGGTTCCGCTACGAGTCCACCCCGGAGCTCTACGACGTTCCCCCATAGTCCGTTTGGCCCGACGTCGTCGAACTCGTCGGGGGTTCAGGACCACTCATCGACCGAGCCGACGCCCACGCGCAGGCGGGACGACCACACCGGGATCGTCACCGATGACCTCGAGACGACCATGGGGTGGTTCACGAAGTCGGCCGGCTACACGTGGACCGACATTGTGAGCGTTGACCAGCAAGCCGTAACACCCGCCGGCGAGATCACCATCCCCATGAGGATGGTCTACTCCGGTGCCGACCCCCGCCTCGAGATAATTCAAACCGTCGGCGGCATCGTCTGGACCCCAGCCGATTCAGGTGTGCACCACATCGGCTACTGGTCCGACAACGTCGAACGACTTGGCGACACTGGAATCGACCGGCATGACCTTTGAAGTCAAGTCCTACAACCCCGACGGGTCAGGAACACTTCTGTGGGCCTACGCGAAAGCCGCCACGGGGCCCCGTATCGAACTCGTCAGCCGCGCAATGGAACCCTTCATCGCTTATTGGTGGTCCACTGCCATCGGAAACCAATCGTGACCGACCGTCCATTCGGCTACGCCTGACTAGTGGGTGCTGGCGGCGGCTTCTTCGGCGCGGTGATCTAGTGGACGCCGAGGGTGCGGAGGTGTTCGATCATGGTGTCGACGGCGGCTTCCAGCGGAGTGGTGTCTCGGCGCACCTGGCTGAGCAGCAGGCCACCCTGGATGGCGGCCAGCGTCGCGAGTGCCAGGCTGTCGACGTCGGTGCCGTCGGGTAGTTCGCCGCGAGCTTCGATGACATTGAGCCCGTCGCGAATCATGTTCTCCCACTGAACAAACGACCGCGCGACCTGCGCACGGGCAAGCGGGTCCGTTTCGGCGAGCTCGTTGCCCAGCGATCCGATGGGGCAGCCGCCGACACAGCCCAGGCCACGCACCACGTCGACCATGATGTCGCGCCACCGGCGCAGGTCCTCGAGGCATTCCAGGCGGTCCAAACCGAGATGCTGTACAGCCAACACCTGATCGGTCTGGAAGTCGATGACCGCTGCAACAAGGTCACCTTTGTCGGCGAAGTAGTGATACATCTGCGAGGTGCTCACCGCCGCGGCTTCCTGGATGTCCTCGATGGTGGTGCGGGCCACCCCACGCTGGGACATCAATTCGGCGGCGGCCGCCACGATCCGTTCTCGGGTCGCGCGCCCCTTGGGGGTCAGTTTCTCGGGTGCAGTCGTAGGCATTCGGAGCCACCTTCTACTGGACGCGCCGTCGACAACGACGTTGGCGGTGTCCTCCGCTTCGGCCGGTGGGCCAAACGGCAAATTTCTGCGGGCCCGCCCGAGTGGGTCTGGGTGTCGAAGCTCTCGATGATGCCGGCCACCAGTCCATTGGAGTTCGTAAAAAATGGAGTGTCAACTCCAGAATCTTGTTTGACTGGGCGCCCGTTTGGAGTTGACACTCCATGTTTCCGGGTGCAAGCTCGCGTCGGAAATTTGATCACGCCGCAACCTGTTATGTGGCACCGGTATACGTTTGAATGGCTGCCAGATGAGTACCACCGCCGACGCCCACCCGACCACGATCGCCGATCGCGTCGCCAAGATGCACGAGGGGATTGCCGGTCAAATTCCCGGTGAGGTACTCGATGTGTTCCGCGCCGAGCACGCTCACCTCGATGCCCGCGGCATCCCCACCGGCATCGCACAACCCGGCGATACGCTCGGCGATTTCGAACTGCTGGACGTGCACGGCGCGCCGACCACACTGTCGGCCGCGCTGGGCGGGCGCGCCGCGGTGATCGTGCTCTACCGCGGCGCGTGGTGCCCGTACTGCAATCTGGCGCTGCGCGCCTACCAGGACGACCTCGTCCCTGCGCTGGCCGACAAGGGCGTTGCACTGGTGGCCATCAGCCCGCAGAAGCCCGACGGCTCACTGTTGGCCCAGGAGAAGAACGCGCTGACCTTCACCGTGCTGTCCGATCCGGGCAACAAGATCGCCAACCGGCTCGGCGTGATGACCGTATCCCCCGACGATGCCCAAGCCGCGCAGCGCGCGATGGGTTTAGACCTGCCCGAGGCCAACGCAGACGGCACCCATGGCATACCCATGCCCACCGTCGTCATCGTCGACCCGACCGGGGTGATCCGCTGGATCGACGTCCACCGCAACTACACCACCCGCACCGAAGTCAGCGACATCGTCGCCGCCCTGGACACCTTGTCCTGAAGGGCGGTCCCCCGCCCTCAGCGGCCCAAACAGTAAGGAGCCGAGCGCATCTCAGGATTTCCCCGCTGACTGCCATCGGGAAGAGCATTCGATTTCTCACTTCTCCGCAAGAGGATCGTTGGTCTTGTCTTGGGGAACTCGTCGCTGAGTTCGTGATGGGAAACCCACGAGCGAAACCCCAGCTCAGCGATCTCCCCCAGCGACCAACTTCTGGCGGTACTGCCCAATGTCATGACCGGTCCAGCTGCAGCGGGTTGCGGCCAGTGAAGGCTATGAGTTGGTCGAGAGGACTGGCGTCAGCGGGCACCGGCACGGGTGGGTCGAATCCAGCAGTGGCGCGGCTATGTGCGTTGAGTGTCTGAGATGCCAGACCGAGGACGTGAGCGGCGTGGGCGCCCGAAACGTGGAACGGGCGCTCAAGAGCCACGGCGAAATCCCAGCCGTGCACCAGTAGTTCGAGGGACAGGATGCCGAGCGCAAGATGTGCGGGCAGCGTCCGCCCGCTGAACACAACTTTGTCGGCCAATCCTCGGCGCCGCCATTCAGCGAGAATTGGTTCTGTCAAGTGCAAGATGCGCTCATCGATGGAACCGCCGTCCGGAACGGTGGTCTGTAGCTCAGCGGCGGCACCGAGGCGGGCAATGGTGTCGATGAGATGGTCGGCGAGGGCCTGCACATCCCACTCGCGACAGGGCGTGGGGCGGTGGAAGTCGTCGTCGCCGATCGTTTCGACGACGTGGTGTGCCACGACCAACGCCCGGTCAGCACTGGTGAAGTCGTCCACGGGTCCTCTCGTTATGACTGGTAGGGCGGATAGTCGGTGTATCCGTGGGGACCCGGTGTGTAGTGCAGTGCACGGTCGGATCGGTGGATCGGCGCGAGGGCGGCAAAGCGTGCAGGCAGGTCTGGGTTGGCGATGAACGTTTCGCCGAATGCGACGAGATCGGCCAACCCGTCGGCGATGAGCTGGTTGCCCCGTTCGCGGGTCATCCCAACATTGGAGACGAGGGTGCCACGGTAGCGGGGTCGGAAGTGGCTGAACATGCCGTCGCCTTGGAGTCCCGCTAACGGGCCACCGCTGAGATCGGCCATCGCGCCCATCAACAACCAGTGCGCCAACGGGTAATCGTTGAGTCGGTCGACCAGGTACTCGGAGGTGGCCAAGGTGTCGCTGGTCGAGACGAACTCACCACGCTCACCCCACGCCGGCCCGGCCTTGACGCCCACTCGACCCGTGCCGATGCGCTCGCCGACCGCATCGAGCACCTCGAACAACAGGCGTGCGCGGTTTTCGATCGAACCGCCGTAGGCGTCGGTGCGTGTATTGGTGCGCGGGTTGAGGAACTGACTGATCAGATAGTTGAATCCCGCCTGCAACTGCACCCCGTCGAAACCGGCACGCATCGCGTTGGCAGCCGCGGCGGCGTAGTCGTTGATCGTGGTGCGAATGTCGTCACGCGTCATGGCCCTCGGAGTCACGGTCGGCTTGTTGCCCGATGGCGTGGGTGAACTCACTCCGGGATTGACGGCGGACGGCGCCAATGGTGCTGTACCGGAGAAGAAGTCGGGATGTGACGACGAGCCCGTGTGCCAGAGCTGGACGAAGATGAGACCGCCCCGGCGGTGCACGGCGTCGGTGACTGCCGCCCAGGCACGCACCTGGGCGTCGGTGAACAATCCGGGAACGTCGTGCCAGCCGACGGAATCACGACTGATCCACGTGCCCTCGGTGATGATCAATCCGGCTGAGGCACGCTGGGCGTAGTAGTCGACATGCAGTTGCGTCGGCAACAGGCCGGGATTCGTTGCGCGGCAGCGTGTCAGCGGTGCCATGACGACGCGGTTGGCGAGCTCGAACTCACCCATCCGGTACG
>JAJKIB010000335.1 GCA_021154745.1 Mycobacterium sp. | reverse complement strand
GAAGGTGGTGACTCGAGTGCGTGTGGTGGTGGCCGACGACGATTTGTTGCTTCGGGAGGGTTTGGCCAGCCTGCTGGATCGCTCGGGATTCGACGTGGTGGGACAGGCCGGTGACGGTAGACAGTTGGTCGCGATGGTCCGCGAGGCCAAGCCCGACTTGGTGGTAGCCGATATCCGAATGCCGCCGACCCATACCACCGAGGGGCTCGATGCGGCACGGGTGATCCGCGAGGAGTTCCCCGATATCGCCATCATGGTGTTGTCAGCACATGTGGATGTCGAGCATGCGATGGAATTGTTGGCCAGCGGGCGCAGCATCGGTTATCTGCTCAAAAATCGGGTGACCGATGTAACGGATTTTGTGGACACGCTGGAGCGCATCGCCAACGGGGCGTCGGTGGTCGATCCCGCGTTGGTGTCGGAGTTGGTGTCGGCGCGGCGGCGCGATGATCCGTTGGCCGCACTGAGCGCGCGGGAGCGCGAGGTGCTGGCGCAGATGGCCGAGGGGCGTTCCAATGCCGGTATCGCCAACCGGCTTTGGGTGACCGAGGGCACCGTGGAAAAGCATGTGCGCAGCATTCTGACCAAGCTGAACTTGCCGGAGACTGGCGACGATCACCGTCGGGTGTTGGCGGTGATCACCTTCCTCGAGTCACGCTGACTCGCCGACGAGATTGTGGATTGCGCCGCACGTCAGGGCGGACTTGGACAGAAACCCGACGGCCGGACTGGTTTCAATCATGTCCGCGAAGTCCTGCGCGGCGTGGGTGGAGATCAGTATCACCGGTGATGGTGACGGGCCCCCTGCCCGGTGGAGTTGCTCGGCGAGTTCGAAGCCGCTTTCGCTCCCGAGGTTGATGTCGACCAGCGTCACGTCGGGCCGCAACTCCTCGAAATGCCGAAGCGCGTCAGCGCTAGTCGATGCCACGCCGACGACCGTGATGCCCTCGCATTCCAGCAATCCGCGCGCGGCGTCGACGAAAGCCGCGCTGTCGTCGACGATTAGACAGCGCATCGGATCACTCGCAGCAGCATGAGGTCAGCTTCGCAGTTTGGGAATCGGTGCGCATTCCTACTACCTGCAAAGTTTGCGCTCAACACCACCCATTGCAGCTGGCCGGTAGGTGCTGATTCCCGCTGCCGGGGGGTATCGATTGGCATCAGCGCTAACGACATAGCCTCGCGCGCGGGCAATCCTGGAGAGCAACAACGCAGACGCAGGCCTGCCGACGTTCGATGAGATTGGAACGGCATGAAGACCACCACAATGGGCCGAAGCGGCCTGGAAGTCTCGCGCATCGCCTTCGGCACTTGGCAGCTCGGCGGCGACTGGGGCCAGTTCGACGAGAATGCCGCCGTCGCCGCTATCCGTCGGGCTCGCGAGCTCGGCGTCAACTTCTTCGACACCGCCCAAGCCTACGGCTTCGGCGCATCCGAACGCATCCTCGGCAGGGCGTTGCGCGACGAGCTCACCCGCGACCGCGACGAGCTCGTTATCGCCACCAAAGGCGGTCTGCGCCAAACCGATTCCGGCCTGGTCCGCGACGCGAGTCCGGAATGGCTCCGCAAAGGTGTGGACGCCAGTCTGGCCGCGCTGGGTACCGACCACATCGACCTGTACCAGGTGCACTGGCCCGACCCGGCCGTGCCGGCCGCCGAGACGGCGGGCGCCCTGCGGGACCTGATCGCCGATGGCAAGATCCGCCATGCCGGCGTGTCCAATTACAACTCCGCGCAGATGGCCGAATTCTCGGCGACACTGCCGGTGGAGACCCTGCAGCCGCCGTATCACCTGTTCCGTCGTGAGATCGAGGACGGGGTCCTGCCGTACTGCCGCGAGCACAATATCGGTGTGCTGGTCTATGGGCCGCTGGCGCATGGCCTGCTGACCGGCACGATGAGCGTGCACACCGCGCTTGCTGATGACGACTGGCGCGCCACGAGCGCGGTTTTCAGAGGCGGCACGTACCGTCGCAACCTCGCAGCGGTGCGGGCGTTGGAGAAGATGGCCGCCGACCGTGGCATCACCGTCAGCCAGTTGGCCATCGCGTGGACGCTGGCCAACCCGGCCGTGCACGTCGCGATCGTCGGTGCACGACAGGTCGGACATATCGAGGACAGCCTTCGTGCCGTCGAAATCGCGTTCACCGACTCAGATCTCGATGAGATCGACACGATCATGGATGACGCCACGTCGGTGACCGGACCCTCCCCGGAAGGTATGCCATGACGAGATCGGCGGTGACCGTTGCCGTGCTGGGAACCGGGACGATGGGCGCTCCGATGGCCCGCAACCTGCTCCATGCCGGGTTCAACGTACGCGTATGGAACCGCACCCTGGCCAAGGCTGCGGTGGTCGGCGTCGATGCACGCCGCACGGCCACCCCCGGGGAAGCCGCCGTTGGCGCCGACGTCTTGATCACCATGCTCGCCGACGGCGCCGCCGTCGAGCAGGTCATGACGGGTCCAAAAGGTGCGCTGTCCATGCTTGGGGCGGGCGCGATTTGGATCCAGATGAGCACGGTCGGTGCCGAATGGGCTGACCGTCTCGCCGGCCTGGTCGCGGGGCATGATGTTGCGTTCGTCGACGCCCCGGTGTCGGGTAGCTCCCGCGCCGCCGAGGAGGGCGAACTGGTCATCCTCGCATCCGGTGCCACAACGGTCCGTCCCCGCATCGACCCGATCTTCGACGTGTTGGGACAGCAGACGCTGTGGCTGCAGTGCACTGGGGATGGCAGCCGGCTCAAGCTTGCGCTCAATAACTGGTTGGCCGTGCTCGTCGAAGGGATGGTCGAAACACTCACGCTCAGCGAAGCACTCGGCCTTGACCCACACCTCCTGCTGGAGGCCATTGGCGACGGGCCGATGGCGTCGGACTACGCGTTGGCCAAGGGCGCCGCGATGCTCAACGCCGATTTCACGCCTGGCTTCCCGTTGCGACACGCGACCAAGGATGCCGAGCTCGCACTGAGCGCGGCTCACCGGCACGGTGTGGAGCTGCCGCTGACGAACGCGCTGCTGCCACGGTGGTACGAGGCCATGGCTGGTGGTCACGGCGGTGACGACGTCGCCTCTGCGGTCACCGCGGCAGCCATAACCGCGTCGTCACGGGGCAGTCACCTATCGATCGCCGCAACATGACGCTATCCGACAGCACTGAATTGCGGAGTGAGGCAACCCATCCCGCGATTGATCCGCACGCTTCGCACGTTGCCAGCCGACTGAACTGGCTGCGCGCGGGGGTGCTCGGGGCGAACGACGGAATCGTCTCCACCGCAGGTCTGGTGGTGGGTGTGGCCGCGGCTACGACGACCAGCTCGGTGATCTTCGCTGCCGGAGTTGCAGGCCTGGTCGCGGGCGCGGTCTCGATGGCGCTCGGCGAGTATGTGTCGGTGAGCACGCAGCGCGACACGCAGCGGGCGTTGCTCCAAAAGGAGCGCCAAGAGCTAGACGAAATGCCCGAGGCCGAACTTGAAGAATTGGCAGGGCTTTACGCGGCGAAAGGGCTCAGCCCGGAAACCGCACGAGTCGTCGCCAGGGAACTGACGGATCGCGACGCCTTCGCAGCCCATGTTGACGTCGAACTCGGCATCGACCCGGATGATTTGTCCAACCCCTGGCAGGCGGCGCTGTCGTCGGCGGTCGCGTTCACGCTAGGCGCGGTCGTTCCGCTCGTCGCGATTCTGCTCCCGCCCGTCGGTGCCCGCGTCCCCGTGGCCTTTCTGTCGGTGTTGATCGCGCTCGTGTTGACCGGGACGGTGAGCGCCATCCTGGGCGGCGCCCGCAAGAGGCGCGCCGTCGTGCGGGTAGTGCTCGGCGGAGCGCTCGCGATGCTCGTGACCTACGGCATCGGGCAGATGGTCGGGACGACGATTTGATCCAAGCGAGTGATCGAGGTGCGCGTGGCACGCAGTTCTGATGTCGCGGCAGGCTTGCCACCGATGAGCAGTCGCCTGGTCGGCCTGTTGGTGCGCCCCACGGCCCCGCCGCTCGCTGTCGGCATTGTGGTCGCCGCGTCATTCATCGTTGCGGAGACAGTTCTGGCGTATGCGCTTGAGCGGCTCTTTCCGGGAATGCCCTTTGGTGTCGTGTTCTTGCTCGGCGTTCTGGTGGTCTCTGCCGGCTGGGGGTTCGGGTTGGCGGTGTCGACGACGGTGGCGAGCGCGCTCGTCTACGCGTTCGTCCATCTCGACGCCGACGGGAGCATCTTCCCCATCACGGCCGAGGATTGGGTGGCGATCGTCGTCTTCGTCCCTATCGCATTACTGGCCAATGTGCTTGCGGGCCAAGCCCGATTACGGGCCGCCGAAGCAAATCGGCGTCGCCGCGAGGCCGAGGAAAGCCGGGATGAGCTCCGTGTGCTCGCTGACCAACAGGCCGCGCTGCGCCGCATTGCGACGCTGGTCGCGCGTGCGGTGCCGCCGTCCGAGGTGTTCTCCACGGTGGCACAGGAGTTGGCCCGGTGCCTGGTCGTCAACCACTCCTCTCTGGTCCGCTACCAGTCCGACGGCGCGGCCATCGTGCTCGCCACCCACGACGAGCACGGGTCGCAGAAGATGAGCGTCGGCACGCGGTTTTCGTTCCAGGGTGAAAGCGTCGCGGCAATGATTTTCCGCACCGGCCGCGCTGCACGGATTGACCGCCACGACGAAAGGGCCAGCCCTGACGCCAAATACATCGCAGAGCTTGGTTTGCACTCGGGGGTGGGATCACCGATCGTCGTGGGCGGCCGCCTGTGGGGCGCGGCCGTCGTCGGGTCGGCGCGACCTGAGCCGTTGCCTATCGATACTGAGGCGCGCGTCGGGGACTTCGCGGACCTGGTAGCGACCGCGGTTGCCAACGCAGACGCCCGCGCGGAGCTCACGGCTTCTCGAGCCAGGATCGTCGCTGCCTCCGACGCCACCCGGCGACGATTCGAACGCAACCTGCACGACGGTGCGCAGCAGCGGCTCGTGTCGCTGGGGCTTCAGCTGCGCACGGCGGAGGCGTCTTTGCCGCCCGGATTCGATGCGTTGAGGGAGCAGGTTTCTGACATCGTGGCGGGTCTGACTGGTGTATCGGAAGATCTCCAAGAGATATCCCGCGGGATTCATCCGGCAATTCTGTCCAGAGGCGGAATCGGCCCGGCACTCAAGACACTGGCCCGGCGCTCCGCCGTGCCTGTCGAGCTTCACATAGCCATCGACGGGCGGTTGCCCGAGCCGACCGAAGTGGCCGCCTATTAGGTTGTCGCCGAATCGCTTACGAATGCGGCGAAGCACGCCCAGGCGTCCGAGGTGAAGGTCAGCGTGGAGGCCGATGGTGCAAACTTGCGACTCGCAATTTCGGACGACGGAATTGGTGGTGCCGACTCACACAAGGGGTCCGGACTCATCGGATTGATCGACCGCGTCGAGGCGCTTGGTGGTCAACTGCGGATCTCCAGCCTCGTCGGGAGCGGCACGTCACTGCTCGCGACGCTCCCATTCGACGGATCCTGACCGGTCGAGCCATCCTTGGCCGCCGATTCCCGTTAGCAGGGCCGCATTGATGGGTGTAAGCGGTGACGACACGGCCTTACGCGAGGGCGACTCTGGAAGTGTCAGAGACAGATTCGCCGGTTTATCGATGACCGCTAGACCGGCTATCACGAAAGAGTACGACCATGCGAATGAAACTGAGTTACATCACACCGGTGCTGGCGGCGGGCGCTGCTGCGGTGGCTATCGCCGCGGCACCAACGGCCCTTGCCGAGCCGGCGGCGGCGCAGCTGACCAACCCGTCCACGGCGGTGGCGAGCGAGGTTGTCCCGGCCGGCTTCCACGGCGGGGGCGGCGGCTTCCACGGCGGCGACTTCCACGGTGGCGGCGATCGCGGTGGATTCCACGGCAATCACTACGGCTGGGGCCGGAACCCATGGAACGTATGGGACTGGGGCCGGCACTACTAAACGATCAATGACGATGGCGAAGGCGGTGTAAGCACACATCGCCTCCGCCATCGTCGTATGTCTGTTTGTTGGGCGAAACCCGTTGCTACCAAGTGCATGCTGACGGGTAGACCCAGATTCCCGCTGGCGGCCCTGAAGATGGGCGTCAGCAGTGACGACATGGCCTCGATAAAGGGCAACTCTGGAACACGAACAGACAACACCAACTATCCAAGGAGTGACACCATGCGAATGAAACTGAGTTACCTGACACCGTTGTTGGGTGCGGCTGCTGCCGCTGTAGCGATCAGCGCAGCACCCATTGCCTCCGCCGCCACTGTCGATCCGGGTGCGGCTCAGCAGTCTTGTTCGGGAACAGTTTGCGAATCGCCGGGCAATACCCAGATCAACGACTCGCCTCCTCCTGTCAATTTCTATCCGTACGGCGGCGATGCCTTTCTGCTCGGCGGCGGCGGGTTCGGCGGGCACGGCGGCGGACATCGGTAGCGTTCAATGACCCTGCGGGGGCGCCAGTGTGGCATTTGTTGGCACGCGGGCGCCCTCGGCGTCGACGGCTAAGAAGACATTCCAGCTAGCGGGAAGCATTGATTGGTGTCAGCAGCGACGACAAGCGTCGGCCACGTCGCAATTCTGGAACTTGTACTAATGGTCCAGCCATCGAAGGAGAGCAAAACATGCGACTCGGATTGAACTACATCGCACCACTGTTGGCGACGGGAGCTGCCGCGGTAGCCATCGCCGCCGCACCGATTGCCACCGCCGCACCGACGGCCTCGAGTGATCCCTCCCCCGTTCAACAGTCCTGCTCTTCCTTGGGCGGCACGCAAAGCGAATGCCAGGCGCCCGGCAATGTCCAGGTGAACGACGCTCCTCCCCAGGTTGATTACTTCCCGTACGCAGG
>JAJKIB010000334.1 GCA_021154745.1 Mycobacterium sp. | reverse complement strand
TCCTCATCGGGCGCGCGCTCGAGCCGCATTCTCCGCATCCGCATCGGCACCATCTTCAAGACAATGCCGGTGCTGTCGACTGACGCGAAGTACAGCAGCCGCAGCTCGTGCCGGAACGACTCGAATGTCGAGATGCCTTCATAGTCGTCGATCGTGTCGCCGCACCCGTACAGGATCAGCCTGCCGCGGTACACCTCGATCGGCCTGGGATGGTGCGACGAATGACCATGCACCACATCGATACCCGCGTCGATCAGCCTGTGCGCGAAGCGGATCTGCGCGGTGTCAACGTCGTAGCCCCAATTCGAGCCCCAGTGCACGGACACCACCCCAATGCCGCCAGCGCCTTTCACCGCCAGGACCCGCTCGGCGATGGCGTCGGCGCTGCGGTCGGACATGTCGGGCACATATGCGACGCCCGGGTGACGTCCCGTCGCCGCCCACCCCTGTGGAATGCCGCTCGATCCCATGCCACAGGACGCGATCACGACATGTCCGACGACGGCCGGGCGCTCGGCGCTCGCTGTGTCCACTCCTGCACCCGCACTGCGTATTCCGGCGTCCTTGAGTGTTCGGAGAGTATCGGTCAACCCTCGATACCCGAAATCGAGGACGTGATTATTGGCCAGCGCGCAGACATCGGCCCGAATCGCGGCCAAGCATCCGATGTTGTCCGGGTGCATCCGGTAGTGCACCGCTTTCCGCGGCGCGAACTCGCCGCCTGCGGTGATGCTGGTTTCGAGGTTGAGCAACCGGACATCGGGCGCCAACTGGTCAACGATCTCCAGAGCTTCACCCCACGGCCATGCGAAATCGATCGGTGCCGGTATCGGGCCGTTCACCTGCTCGGCAAGCCTTACGTAGGTTCGTGCGTCGGACACAACGGATTCGCGCAGCGTTGGATCGCCCGGGTGCGGCAGCAATTGATCTATCGCACGGCCGGTCATCACGTCGCCGGTGAGAAAGATGACCGTCACGGCGGGTCAGCGGGTGCCGGCCTCAGCGAGGTCGGCGACCGAGTTGATGTTCGTCTCGTCGATAAATGACGGCCCGGTAAGGGTTGATTGGCCACCACCGATCACGTTCTTGTTCGTGAAGTACAGCCACAGCGAGTCGACCGCCAGATATCCCTGTAGGAACGGTTGTTGATCGATGGCCCACTCGATCATTCCGTTCTTGATCGCGTCGACGACGCCTGCGTTGGTATCGAATGTCGCCACCCTGGCGTAGCTGTTCGCTTCGGCGACCGCCTCGCGCGCGGCCAATGCCACTGGGGCACCGAGGGTCAGGATGCGGTCGATGCTGAAGTCCTGTTGCAGCTTTGCCATCACCGCGCTCTTGACGAGTGCCTTCTCCACACCGTCCACGTAGATCCTCTGCGTCTTGCCGCTGAATCCCCTTGCCAGCCCGTCACATCGCGCCTCGAGTGCGACATTGCCCGGCTCGTGAATCACGCACAGAGCGTTTTGTGCGCCCACGCCCGTGAAGCGTTCACCCGCGGCCTGACCCGCGATCGTCTCGTCTTGGCCGAAATACTCCATCACCCCCAGCGCTTTCCAGTCGGCGATCCCGGAGTTCACTGCCACAACCGGAACACCCGCGCCGATCGCGGCCTGCACAGCCGGCGCCATGACCGCAGGGTCGGCGAGTGTGACGGCGATGCCGGCGACCTTTCCGCTGACGGCCGACCGCACGAGGTTGGCCTGGGCCGTCGCGTCCGGGTCATGGGAATACTGCAGTTCGATGCCGTCCTTGGCGGCCGCGGCTTCGGCGCCCCGCCGGACCAGATCCCAGAAGGTGTCGCCGGGTGCCTGGTGAGTGATGAGCGCGACCTTCGCGCGCGACGCCCCACCGCTGTCCGCACGCGACGTGGTTGTCGTCGCACCGCGCTCACCGCCGGAACATGCCGCGACCACGATCATCAGCACCGACAGGATGTATGCAAATGACATTCGGGCCATCGATCCGCCCCTCCCACCCGGGCCGCCGCGACCGCTCCCCACAGCGGGGTCGCGCCTCCATAATCGCAGGTAATGGCGCTGAGAGTGCCGGTTTACCGGTCGATGTCACAAATGGCGTGCCTGCTTGCGTCTGGTGTGTATAACCCCCGAAACGAAAGGCAGAACGATGAACGAGATCCTGATTCTCGGCGCGGGATATACCGGCATGGCCGCTACTGCGGGGCTGGTGGGCCGGCTGAAAAGCCGCGACGACGTGCACATCACGCTGGTCAACCCGCAGACCCGGTTCACCGAGCGGCTGCGGCTGCACCAGACCGCCTCCGGCCAGGAGCTGGCCGACCTGCAGATTCCCGATCAGCTGGACGGCACCGGCGTGGACTTCGTCCAGGGCTGGGTGACCCGCATCGACGCCGACGCACAGACGGTCCGCATCGACGATGCCTACGTGCTGCGCTACGACACGCTGATCTATGCGCTGGGCAGCGTTGCCGACACCGAGGTAGTCCCCGGCGTCGACGAGTTCGCCTACACCCTGAACAGCGCGCAAGACGCGACGCTTCTGGCCGAGCACCTGGACCGACTCCCCGACGGCACCGTCGTGGTGGCCGGTGGCGGCCTGACCGGCATCGAGTCCGCGGCCGAGATCGCCGAGCAGCATCCCGAACTCGACGTCGTCCTGCTGAGCCGTCAGGTGCCGGGATCGATGATGGGCGAGAAGGCGCGGGCCCGGCTGCACGCGGGCCTGCATCGGCTCGGGGTGCAGGTGCGCGCCGGCGTCGAGATCGTCAAGGTGATGTCCGACGGAGTGGCCCTCGATGACGGCGAGGTCGTCGCAGCCGACGCGGTGTTGTGGACGACAGGCGTGCGGGTGTCTCCGATCGCGGCGGCGGCCGGCCTCGACGTCGACGACCGCGGCCGCATCGTCACCGACGAGTCGCTGCGCTCGGTGTCACACGCATGCGTCTATGCCGTCGGCGATGCGGCCGCGATCCACCAGGGCTACGGAGTCATGCACGGCACCTGCCAGAGCGGCATCCCGACCGCGCTGCATGCCGCGGCGTCGATCACCCGCGAGCTGAAAGGCAAGCAGCCCAAGAAGTTCCGCTTCGGCTACGTGCATCAGCCGGTCAGCCTCGGACGCAATGACGGCGTCATCCAGTTCACCCATGCCGACGACAGCCCCGGACGGTTCTACTTGGCCGGCCCGTTCGCGGTCGCGTACAAAGAGACGGTGAGCGCCAGCCCGTGGACCACGTATCGTCTGCTCAAGGCGCTGCCTGCGATGGGAGCGGCGACCTGGCGGCGCGGCGGTCGGTTGACCCGATGAACGCCGACCAGCAGACGTTCGCCGATCACCGGAACCTGTTGTTCTCGATCGCCTACCGGATCCTCGGCTCAGCTGCGGACGCCGAGGACGTCGTCCAGGACGCATGGTTCAAATGGTCGGCGGACGACCGCTCACAGGTCTCCGACCCGAAGGCCTACCTCGCCCGGATCGTCTCGAACCTGTCGATGGAGCGGCTTCGCTCGACGCGGCGCCAACGCGAAACCTATGTGGGGCCATGGCTTCCCGAGCCGATCCTCACCCAGGCCGACGCGGCCGATGACGTCGCCGCCGCCGAATCGGTGTCGATGGCGATGCTCGTCGTGCTGGAGACCCTCAGTCCCTTGGAGCGCGCCGTGTTCGTGCTCAAGGAGGTGTTCGACTTCAGCTACGCCGAAATCGGCGATGCCGTCGAACGGTCCGAGTCCGCGGTGCGGCAGGCCGCGCACCGCGCCCGAGAACACGTCCAGGCCCGGCGGCCCCGATTCGAGACCGACCGCGTCAAGAAACGCGAAGCCACTGAGCGGTTCTTCGCTGCGACAACGGGCGGTGACATCAATGCGTTGATGGAACTCCTTGCCCCAGAGGTCACGCTGTGGACCGACGGCGGCGGCAAGGTGCGTCAGGCGATGCGCCCGATCATCGGCGCGGCGAACGTCGCCCGATGGATCGCCGGAACGATCAAGCGCCCCTACGAGGGCGTCGAAATCGCCGACATGGCAGCCGAACTCGTCGACATCAACGGTGGTCCTGGCATCGTCATACGCGGCGCCGGACGCATCATCGCCACCCTCACCGTCGACCTGGACGCCGACGGCCACATAGTTACCGTCCACAACGTGGCCAATCCCGACAAGCTACGCGCGGTGGCCGACGGGGTGAAGCGCATCTGAGCCACGAGCCGGGCCCCTCGATTCCGCGAAACTGCAGTTACTGCGTGGCTCCCTCGCACTTTCCCACAACAAGTGCAGTCTCGCGGAGGCGTTACCAGCCGAGCACATCTAGCGTGGCGTGGTGACCGACTGGCAGGTGCGCACCGGCAGCGCGACGGACTTGGATCTCGTCGAGCCGCTATGGGTGGCGGTCCATCACCGGCACGCCGAAACCATGCCGGAGCTCGCCCCCTATGTCAGCGACGATCAGACATGGCGGGTCAGGCGGGCGTTGTACGAAGACTTGCTCGCTAAGCCCGACACCCTGCTGCTGCTCGCGTTTGTCGACGACGCGGCCATCGGATACGGGCTCGCTCACGTCATGCCGCTGGACGACAGCTGGATTCCCGATACTTGGGCGACCGGCCCGCGGATCGGAGAGATCGAATCGCTCAGTGTGCTGCCGCAATACCGCGGAAGCGGACTGGGCTCCGAACTACTGGGCCGACTCGAGGACCACCTTCAGGGGCAAGGCGTGACCGATCTCATCTTGGGAGCCCTTGCCGGAAATAGCGAGGCAATCCGGCTCTATGAGCGACGCGGCTACCGGCCCACGTGGTTATATCTGTCACGATTCAACGGCCGAAGGTAGCCCTTCTGCAACCATTTGGGTATGCGATCAGCGGCCCTGACTCGGCCAGAGGGGAAACCGGTCATGAGCGAACTCAAGTACCTGGAACTGCACGGTGACCGCGTCGCCTACCGGGACGCGGGCGCCGGTGAGGCATTGCTGCTGATCCACGGGATGGCCGGAAGCTCAGAGACCTGGCGGGCGATGATCCCTCAGCTGGCCAAGAAGTACCGGGTGGTGGCGCCCGACCTGCTCGGCCATGGGCAGTCGGACAAGCCGCGAGGTGATTACTCGCTTGGTGCGTTCGCCGTGTGGCTGCGTGATCTGCTCGACGAACTGGGCATCACGCGCGCGACGGTTGTCGGTCAGTCGCTTGGTGGCGGTGTGGCCATGCAGTTCGTGTATCAGCACCCGGACTACTGCCAACGGTTGGTGCTCATCAGCAGCGGAGGCCTTGGCCCCGATGTCGGATGGACGCTGCGGCTGTTATCAGCACCGGGCGCCGAATTCATCCTGCCGGTGATCGCGCCGCGACCCGTCCTCAATGTCGGCAACAAGCTGCGCTCGTGGTTCACCGCTGCAGGCGTCCAGTCGCCTCGCGGGGCCGAAATATGGAGCGCCTACTCGTCTTTCGCGGACTCGCAGGCGCGGGCAGCGTTCCTGCGCACGCTGCGATCGGTGGTCGACTACCGCGGCCAGGCGGTCAGCGCGCTCAATCGACTGCATATGGCCGCCGAGCTACCCACCTTGACCATCTGGGGCGACAAAGACCAGATCATTCCGGTCGAACATGCCTACGCCGCGCAGGCCGCCAGGGCGGGAAGCCGCCTGGAAGTTCTCAAGGGCGTCGGCCACTTTCCCCAAGTCGAGCGCCCCACCGAGGTGGTCGACCTGATCGACGACTTCATCACGTCGACGAGCGGGACCGCGAACGAACCAGTCGATAGCAGCCATACAGCACCGCAGCCACCAGCAGATTGACGAAGTACGCGATGTCGGCGCCGTGCCAGGCCCGCGCGATCGGACCTTCGATGAGCGACGTGTTCATGAACGGGATCGCCGCGGCGTAGGCGAGCACGAACACGATCAGCGCGGCGGCCGCGTCGCGACGGTCGGTCGGTTCCTCGGCCGGGTTGATGCTCGGCCGGCCTCCGATGCGCAGCAGCCAGTCGATGACCACGACGGCGACGAACGCGGGGATCCAGTAGCTCACCAGCAGCAGCACATCCTGGAAACGGGTCGCGGTGTCGGCGGCGTGCAGCCACAAGATCAGTGCGAACGCGAGCACCGTCACGATCACGGCCGACACCGGCCTGCGCACCCGCACCCCGATGGTCTGCAACGCCAGCGAACCGCTGTAGTCGTTCATCACGCCCGAACCGATCGATGCCAGCGCGATGATGACGAGTGCCAGCCCGCCCAGCAGGCCGCCACCCATCACCGACCGGACACCTTCGGCCGTCTGCTCGGACACCACATCACCGGCTGCGATGCCGATGCCCTGAACGAAGATGTACGCCAACACGACTCCGCCGAAGGTGAACCCGAACACGCGCGCCCGAGACGAGTCGGCAGGCAGGTAGCGGCTGAAATCGGCGGCATAGCTGGCCCACGACACCGCGAGGCTGAACGCGATCGTCACCTCGAGCACGAATGCACCGGCGAGGTCCGCGCCGTGCACGCTGGCCGGCGTGACGATGTCATGTCCCCCAACGAGTTTCACCGCGAACACCACGAACGTCACGAACAACACCACCGTCAGCACCGCCTGTAGCCGGTGGATCAATTCGTAGCCGAAGAAGCCGACCGCCCCCTGCACACCAAGCACGATCAACACCGCCACCCAGAACGGAACACCCAAGAGCAGGGCAAGGGCTTCGCCGCCGAACAGCCCGACCAGCGCATCCCACGCGATCGTCCCCACCCACTGCAGAACCGCGGGCAGCACGACCCCCTCACCGAAAGCCATCCGCGAATTCGGCAGCTGACCCGTGCCCGTCCGCGGTCCCCACGTCGACAGGTATCCCACCACCAGCGAGCCGAGCACTGTGCCGATCACCATCGCCAGCAGGCCCAGCCAGAAGCCGAGGCCGAGCACGATCGCGAGCGCGCCGGTGAAGACTCCGGTCATGTTGACCTGCGGCGCGAACCAGACCGTGAACAGCCGACGCGGTGAGCCGTACCGCTGATCCTCGGCGATGGGCGCAATGCCGTGCGTCTCGACGGACAGGTCGCCTGCGCCAGCGGGTCGGTGACCGGTGAAGGTCGGCTCGGTCAGTGCACTGGAAGACATGCATACATTCGATCACGGGGCGTCGGGGTCACTCGAGGCGCGGTCGCGACGGTAATGCTGGGTTCAGTGGTCCCGATCCGAAACAATCGGACGTGCGGCTCATCGATCAGAAGCGCCCGAAGGAGCGTTGCAGATGCAACCAGACACCCTCGTTCACCCGGTTAGGGTCCAAGGTGACCTCGATCCCGCGCTGTCGCGCTGGCAGTGGCTGGTCAAGTGGATCCTGGCCATTCCGCACTACGTCGTCCTGTTGTTCCTACACATCGCTTACGTCGTGGTCACGGTGATCGCCTTCTTCGCGATCCTCTTCACCGGCAAGTACCCACGCGGCCTGTTCGACTTCAACGTCGGTGTGATGCGCTGGCGCTGGCGGGTCTTGTTCTACGCGATCTCCGCATTGGGTACCGACAAATACCCACCTTTCAGCCTGCGGCCGAACGCCGAGTATCCGGCCGACCTCGAGGTCGACTACCCCGAGCGCCTGCATCGAGGCTTGGTGCTGATCAAGTGGTGGCTGCTGGCCATCCCGCACTATCTGATACTGACCGCCTTCTTCTACGGAGGTATGCAGTTCATGGGAAACGGTGATGACCACTGGGGCGGCTATGTGTTCCTACCGCTGATCAGCGTTCTGCTGCTGATCGCGGTCATAGCCCTGCTGTTCACCGCCCGCTACCCGAAGGGCCTGTACGACTTGGTGATCGGCATCAACCGGTGGGGCATCCGGGTGCGGGCATACGCGTCGCTGATGCGCGACGAATACCCGCCATTCCGGCTCGATATGGGGCCCCGTGAGCCCACACCCGAATCCGTCCCCGAATCCGCCTGAGCCAGCGAGTAATTCAGCGCCGACTCGACGGCCGGCGACCGTTGGCCAAGAATTGCCCGGTGACCATGACCCATACGGCCGACGGCGGCCCACGCGCCCGCGGGCTCGGCATCGTCCTGCCCGGTGACCCGGGACCGCTCAACGCGATCACCGACGTCGGCGGCGTCGAGGTCGGCGTGACGACGTTGATCGACGGAACTTCGACCCGCACCGGCGTCACCGCGATTCTGCCGCGCGGCCGCGACGGGATCGGGCAGCCCTGTGCGGCAGGCTGGTCCTCGCTCAACGGCAACGGAGAGATGACCGGGACCACCTGGATCGACGAGGCGGGCTCGTTCAATCTGCCTGTTGTGCTGTCGAATACGCACGCCGTCGGCGCCTGCCACACCGGCGTCGTCAGCTGGGTCAACCGGACCAACCCGCGGCTGGCCCGGCAGTGGCTGCTGCCCGTCTGCGCCGAGACGTGGGACGGCTACCTAAACGACATAAACGGCGGCCAGGTCGGACCCAGGCATGTCGAGGCGGCGCTCGACGCCGCGACGGCGGGACCGGTGGCCGAAGGTTCGGTCGGCGGTGGCACCGGGATGAACTGCTACGAATTCAAGGGCGGCAACGGCACCGCGTCCCGACAAATCAGCTACGGGCGACGGACCTTCACGGTGGGCGCGTTCGTGCAGGCGAACTTCGGATCCCGCGTCGAATTGACCGTTGCGGGAAGGCATGTCGGGCCCGAGTTGCTCGACGACAACCCACTTGCAAGCGATTGGTTTGAGGCCGACCTCGGCCTCAAGCCGCCGCCTGGCGCCGGCTCCGTCATCGCGATCGTGGCCACCGACGCACCGCTTCTGCCCGGCCAGTGCAAGGCGCTGGCGCGGCGCGTTCCGCTGGGGCTGGCCCGAACCGGCACGGCGGGCAGCCACTTTTCCGGCGATATCTTCCTCGCCTTCTCCACTGCGGACGCACCCGGCTTGGCGAGTGCGTTTCCCGTTGGGCCGGTCGGTGACGACGAGTTCGGCACGCTCACGTTCGTGCCGTGGGGCCGGATGGATGAGCTCTACACCGCGGTCGTGCAGGCCGTCGAGGAGGCGGTGCTCAACGCGCTGGTCGTCAACGACGACATGGTCGGACGCGACGGGCACCGCTCGCCGGCACTTCCGCATGAGCGGTTGTTGGCGCTTTTGGGCCACCCGACATAATCGACAGAACCGAAGATGAGCTAACGATCGGAGCGGGCAGTGGTCGAGACCGAAGCGACGCGGTCCGGCCTCGGCGGAGTCGCGCGGCCCGGGTTGTTGGTCGCCGGGCTGTCCGTGGTGGTCCTGACCGTCGCCGTGCTGCAGACGGCGGTCGTTCCGGTTATCGGCATCATCGCCCATCAGCTGAACGCGTCCATGGTGGCGGCCACCTGGGCGGTCACCGCGAATCTTCTGGCGGCGGCTGCCGCCACGCCCCTCATCGGCCGGCTGGCCGATCTGCACAGCAAGAAGCACGTGCTGTTGATCGTGCTCGTCGTCGTGCTGCTCGGCTCGGTTCTCGCCGCCACCACCTCGTCGCTGGCGCTGCTGATCATCGCCCGGGTGCTGCAGGCGGCATCGTTCGGGCTCTACCCGATCGGCATCGCGATCCTGCGCGAGGAGCTGCCTGAACACCGAATGGGTTCGGCGATGTCGGTGCTGTCGGGCACGTTGGGATTCGGCGGCGGCACCGGACTGGTCGTGGTGGGCCTGCTGATGAGCGGCGACGCCGGATATCACCGCGTCTTCTGGCTGACGACGGCATTCACCGTCGTCGTCATCGCGATCGTGGTGCTCATCGTGCCCGGGCGGCCCCGCAGCTCGACGGGGACCATCGACTGGCTTGGGGCCGCTGGGTTGGCCGCAGGCCTGTCGGCGTCGCTGTTGGCGATCACACAAGGTAAGTCGTGGGGTTGGACGTCCCCGGCGACGCTGGGTTGTGCCGCGTGCGGCCTGGTGGTCCTCGGTGCTTGGTGGTTCTGGGAGCGACGCGCCAAGCAGCCGCTGGTGTCCATCGAGATGCTGACCCGACGACCGATCATGCTCACCAATCTCGCCACCGCGTTCGTCGGCATGGGCCTGTACTTCGCGTTCTTGGGGCTGACGCAATTCGTCCAAATTCCCCACGGCACAGCGGGGTACGGCCTCGGCGCGACCGTACTGGAAGCCAGCGTCGTCTACCTGTTGCCGGGAGCCATCACCGGCTTCGTGGTGGCGTTGGTCAGCGGCCGCTTCATCGACCGATTCGGCGCCCGACCCGTGCTCGTCATCGCGGCGGTCGCGGGCATCGTCGGCTTCCTGTTCATCGCGCTGGAGCATTCGGCGCCGTGGCAGATCATCGCGGCCAGCATCCTGGCCAACGCCTACATCAGCCTGGGTTATGGCGCGCTGCCCGCGCTGGTCGTCGCGGAGGTCGACGCCGGTGAGACGGGAGTGGCCACGAGCATGAACGCGATCGCACGGACAATCGGGAGTTCGACGGCCGCGGCTCTGGTCGCCGTGCTGCTGGGCCGCACGATCCCCGGCACCCGGCTGCCGATGGAGAGCAGCTTCGTCGCGATCTTCATCGGCGGCGCTGTCACTGCGGCGCTGGCGATGGTGCTGGTCGCATTCTCGCGCCCACGCGAGCGGGCTATCGAATCCGTCGAGGCGCGATACGAATCTCGTGCCATGAACCACGAGTGGGGCTAGTCGACACCATCGAGTGCACGGCTGTCGTACACGAATCGCGAGAAGGGGCGCGAACAACCGTGCACTCGGCGTGGCCGGTTAGCGAAGCGCCGCCAGATTTTCGACCGACTTGCGGACATCGGATTTCAGCACCTTGGCGACGAGTCGTCCCACCGGGGTGCTGAGTACACCGCCGGACAGGTCCGCGACGACCTGAAACGTTGAGCCAGGTTTGTCGTCCCGCACGCACAAGGTCAGCGCGATGCGGATCCCTGGCCTGCCTCGGCCCACTATCTCGATCAACTTCGGTTCGTCGTAGCGGGTGACCCGCCAGTGCACAACATTGCGGAAGCCCTTCACCTTGACGCAGGACGACACGCACGTCCCGACCTCGATCTGCGACGGAACCTCGCTGCGCCAGCCGGCGAAGATCGTCAGCCACTCGTCGAAGCGACGCAGATCCGAAGCGAGGGCCCACGCGCGCACCGGAGTCAGATCCGAGGACACCGCCACGTCTACCGTTGCCATCACAGAGCACTACCCCGGGACACGGGCCAGGTAAACGACGTCGCCGGTTTTGCCGACCGCCGGCGAACAGACTGCGAGACTGAGTAGGCGCGCCTCCGTCACACCCGGCCGCCTGCGATGGCCAGGCGGTAGGTGATCGCGCTTGGTTCAGCGGATTCTGTCCGTCTTAGGCGCCGACCACGAAGGATTCCATTGTAAAAATGTAAATTCGTTGCGGAATCGCTTGCGAAGCACCGTCCGATCCGCGATGGTTTACCCACAGCTTCGAGGCTGTCCCCGAGGAGGATCTGCCCTGACCGGCACACACACCACTTCCGTCGATCAAACGACGGGATCCGACGGGCCCACCCGCAGCAAGGGCGGCGGCCCGGTCATCGAGATCGACCATGTCACCAAGCGCTTCGGCGACTACGTTGCCGTGTCCGAAGCCGACTTCTCCATCGCATCGGGCGAGTTCTTCTCGATGCTCGGCCCGTCCGGCTGCGGGAAGACGACGACATTGCGGATGATCGCGGGTTTCGAGACCCCGACCGAGGGAGCGATCCGGCTCGAAGGCGCCGACGTGTCCCGCGTGCCGCCGCACAAGCGCAACGTCAACACGGTGTTCCAGCACTACGCGCTGTTCCCACACATGACGGTGTGGGACAACGTCGCGTACGGACCCCGTAGCAAGAAGAAGGACAAGGGTGAGGTCCGCAAGCGAGTCGACGACCTGCTCGAGATCGTCCGGCTGACCGACTTCGCCCAGCGGAAGCCCGCCCAGCTCTCCGGTGGCCAGCAGCAGCGCGTGGCGCTGGCCCGGGCGCTGGTGAACTATCCCAGCGCACTCCTGCTCGACGAACCGCTGGGCGCGCTTGACCTCAAGCTGCGGCAGGTCATGCAGTTCGAGCTCAAGCGAATTCAGCGCGAGGTCGGGATCACGTTCATCTACGTGACCCACGACCAGGAGGAAGCGCTGACCATGAGCGATCGGATCGCGGTCATGAACGCCGGCAACGTCGATCAGATCGGCACGCCCACCGAGATCTATGACCGCCCGTCAACGGTCTTCGTGGCCAGCTTCATCGGGCAGGCCAACCTGTGGGCCGGACGCCAGACGGGCCGCACCAATCGTGACTTCGTCGATGTCGAAGTGCTCGGGACGACGTTGAAGGCCCGACCCGGCGACACCACGATCGAGCCCGGTGGCCAAGCGACGCTGATGGTTCGGCCGGAACGCGTGCGGGTTTCGATGGACGCGCCCACGGGCGACGTGGCGACGGTGCGGGCCACCGTACGCGACCTGACATTCCAGGGCCCGGTGGTACGGCTGTCGCTGGCCGCTGCCGACGACTCGACGATCCTCGCGCATATCGGCGCGGAGCAAGACCTGCCAATGCTGCGGCCCGGCGACGAAGTCCACGTCTGCTGGGCCCCCGACGCGTCGCTGGTGCTGCCCGCCGCCGACATTCCGACCACCGAGGATCTCGAGGAGATGCTCGACGACTCGTAACCGCTGGCCGTAATCCGTTCCCTCCTTCGGAAATCCACGAAAGGCACAGTCGCCATGCCCTCCAACGAATTCGATCCCCGGCTCCTCTCCCGCTTTGCGACCAACCAGACCTCGCGCCGGCGGTTCATCGGCGGCGGCGCCGCGGCCGCCGCGGCGGTGGCCATTGGCGGCTCCTTCCTTGCCGCGTGCAGCTCGGATAACAAGTCCGCCACCGGCACGACGTCGACGGAAGCGGGACCCGCCAGCGGCACGTTGCGGATCTCGAACTGGCCGCTGTATATGGCCGACGGCTTCGTCGCCGCCTTCCAGAAGTCGTCCGGCCTCACCGTCGACTACAAGGAAGACTTCAACGACAACGAGCAGTGGTTCGCCAAGGTGAAGGAGCCGCTGTCACGCAAGCAGGACATCGGCGCCGACCTGGTGGTACCCACACAGTTCATGGCGGCCCGCATCCATCGCCTTGGCTGGCTCAACGAGATCAGTGACGCAGGTGTCCCCAACAGGAAGAATCTGCGCAAGGACCTGCTGGATTCGCAGATCGATCCCGGGCGTAAGTTCAGCGCGCCCTACATGACCGGCATGGTCGGGCTGGCGTACAACAAGGCCGCCACGAAGCGGGACATCAAGACCATCGATGACCTGTGGGATCCGGCGTTGAAGGGCCGGGTCAGCCTGCTCTCGGACACGCAGGACGGGCTCGGAATGATCATGCAGTCGCAGGGCAATTCACCCGAGAAGCCGACGACCGAGGCCGTTCAGAAGGCGGTCGACCTGGTCAAGGAACAGAAAGACAAGGGCCAGATCCGGCGCTTCACGGGCAATGATTACGCCGACGATCTGGCTTCGGGCAATATCGCTGTCGCGCAGGCATATTCGGGCGACGTCGTGCAGCTGCAGGCCGACAACCCCGACCTGCAGTTCGTCATCCCCGAGTCCGGCGGCACGTGGTTCATCGACACCCAGGTGATCCCGTACACCACACAGAACCAGAAGGCCGCCGAGGCGTGGATCAACTACGTCTACGATCGGCCGAACTACGCCAAGCTCATCGCTTTCACCCAGTACGTTCCCGTGTTGTCGGACATGACTGACGAGCTCAACAAGATTGATCCGAAGCTGGCCGGCAACCCGTTGATCAACCCGCCGCAGGCGAGCATCGACAAG
>JAJKIB010000333.1 GCA_021154745.1 Mycobacterium sp. | reverse complement strand
TGCCGGGCGCGCCTGCCTCGAACTGTCGGACCCTTCCGCCAGACTTCGGGGACATGAGCCGACGTAACCGCGAGAAGCGGGCCGCCAAGCAGAAGCAGCGACGCCGAGCGGGCGCCCAACGAGTGCGCACGAGCGCCGACTCTGGGCCCGACGCGGCGCCCCCGGAGGAACTCCTCGTCTTGGCCTTGCACGACGCCGCGACGTGCCGCGAGCACGACGCGGAATGGCACGCGACAGATTTACTCAAGAACTTTCCTGCCTTGGCACGTGCGCTTGATAAGGCTGCCGACACGGCGATGTCGGACGCCGTCCGGGCGGCGTGGGAGGCGGGCTGGATGCCGTCCGATCTTCACGAGATCGCCCGTCGCAGACTCGAACCGCCAGCCGCCGAATACCTCACGACGGCAATCATTCTCGAGTCCAAGCGGTATACAGTCGCGACACTGCACCCGCGATGGCGCGCCGATCTCGACGCAATCTCAACCGGGATCGACCCGGGTATCCAGACATCCCAAATGGGCCGCCGGGGTGAATTGCACGGCGTCGACCGCTGCGTGACGTTGGCCCTTTTGTTGGAGGTGCTCGCCTTGCTCGGCACGCTGCCTGTGCTCGAACCCCTGCTGCCCCTGCCGGGCGCGTGCCACCACACCACCGCCGTGTCGGGCGACGTCGACGAGAAGGCCCTCGGCAGGGTGAGGGCCCTGCTCGCCAAGGCCGAGGCCACGAAGTTTCCCGAGGAGGCGGAAGCGCTTTCGACCAAGGCGCAGGAGCTGATGAGCAGGTATTCGTTACATGAGGCCGTGGCCGACCATGACGGCGGGCGAGTGCGGGATGCCGTCGCACAGCGGATATGGATCGATGGTCCCTATACCGGGGCCAAGGCGTTGCTTGTCCAGGCGGTGGCCTCGGCCAACCGTTGTCGCACGGTGTGGACGGAACATCTCGGATTCGTCACAGTCGTCGGATCGGAAACCGATCTCAATCTTGTCGGGCTGCTCACCACTTCGCTGCTGGTGCAAGCGAATCGGGCGATGCTGGCAGCGGGGCGCCATGCTGGCGGCCGCGGCCATACCCGGACGAGATCGTTTCGCCAATCGTTCCTCCTCGCCTACGCCACCCGCATAGGGGAGCGGCTCGACAGCACAAATGCGACGGTCGCGGCTGAGGTGGACGACAGCCGACTACTTCCCGTGCTCGCGGCCCGAAGCCGTGCGGCCGATGAACTCACGGACCGGCTCTTTCCGTCTACGGTGCGTCGCGGAATATCGGCGTCCAACAAGGCGGGCTGGGGTGCCGGGCGCGTCGCGGCGGACCTGGCTCGGCTTGACGTTCAGCACTCGATCGCCGGGTAGCGGCCGGCGACGACGTGCTTGCGCAAGGCCAGGCGCGAAACCAAGGCGAGCCGATGGCGGTACGACAGCACGCGATCTGCATCCTGATTGGCAAACGCGGACGACGGTACGCTCGCGGTAATGCAAGACTCTCCGGCCGCCGAGGTCGAATCGGTCGCACGTATGCGCCCCCGTCGCCATTGGCGGCGGCTCCTTGTCGTGTTCGCCATTATGTTGCTCCTCCTCGGGGTGCCGTGGTGGACGCTGTTATCAGCGGGCACGAAGTGGCCTACCGTCGTGATCATCGCCGGCACAGGCGTATTCGCAGCAGCGTTCGTCGGGTTGCCCGTGCTGATGACGCTCGGGCATGGCCGTCGGCACCTGGACTGGGCCGCCGCCGCGGGAGACGCGTTGCTCGGCGTGATGTGGGTGCTGTTCGTCTGGTCGGTACTGGCCCAATTGTTTCGGCTCGCGTTGTTCGTGGCGGGAGTCGAGGATCCGGAACGTTCGCGCGTGGTCGCGGGTGTGGTGGTGGCCGTCGTCGTTGCCCTGCTTGCATGGGGTTATGCCGAGGCGATGCGGGTGCCGCGCATCAGGCATGTCGACGTAGGTATCTCCAGACTGGGTAGCGGCCTGGACGGCCTCCGCGTAGCGGTGATCACTGACACTCACTACGGGCCGATCGACCGCACTCGCTGGTCGGCATCGGTGGTGGACCGCGTCAACGAGCTCGACGCCGACGTCGTGTGCCACGTCGGCGACATCGCCGACGGAACAGTGGACCTACGTGAGGCACAAGCCAGACCGCTCGCAGCGGTGCGGGCGCGGCTCGCCCGCGTGTACGTCACCGGGAACCACGAATACTTCAGCGAGGCGCAAGGCTGGCTCGATTACATCGACGGCATCGGCTGGGACGCACTACACAACCGGCACATCGTCATCGAACGCAACGGGGACAAGCTGATTGTCGCGGGCGTTGACGACGCGACCGCCCCGGTATCCGGCGTAGATGGACACGGGGCGAATCTCGAAGCGGCGCTGGCGGATAGCGATCCGACGCTGCCGGTGATGCTTCTCGCGCATCAGCCCAAGCAAGTCGTGAAGGTGGCGACGGCGGGGGTGGACCTGCAGATCTCCGGGCACACTCACGGCGGGCAGATCTGGCCGTTCAATTTTCTGGTCAGACTCGATCAGCCCGTTGTGCAGGGGTTGAGCAGACACGCCGACCACACTCAGCTTTACACGAGTCGCGGCACCGGTTTCTGGGGTCCACCATTCCGGGTCTTCGCGCCTAGCGAGATCACCCTGATGACACTCCGGCGCACCTGAACGGGCGAGTGCCACGCTTCGGACGGCAAAGCGAGTGCGGATCCAATCAGCTTTGCCTGGTGGGCCGGATGGTGATGTCGCCGATTTCGACGTCATCGGGCTGCTCGATGGCGAACGCGATGGCGCGCGCCACGGCGTTGGGGCTGATGCCGAGTGTTGCCATGGCTTGCTGGGCTTGCTCTCGCTGTTCGGGGTCGTCGATGAAGTCGACGAGTTCGGTGTGGACGTAGCCCGGCGAGATGGAGGTCGTGCGCAGGACGCCGTCGGTGGACTCCTGGCGCAGACCTTCCAATAGCGTGCGCACGGCGTTCTTGGTACCCGCGTAGACAGCTTGGGTCGGCACGATCTTCAGCCCTGACGTCGACACAGTGGTGACGAAGTGCCCGCGGCCCTGACGACGGAACACCGGCAGCGCGGCGGCGATGCCGTGCAGGACACCGCGCAGATTGACGTCGATCATCGCATCCCAATCGTCGACGTCGAGGTCCGCCAGAGGGGCCGTCCGAGCGACTCCGGCATTGCCCACCAAGACATCGAGGCGCCCGAATCTTTTCACCGCCAGAGCCACCAATTCCTCAAGATCGACTCGCTTGGTGACGTCGATTTCCAGCATCTCCGCGTGGCCACCCTCAGCCCGGATCCGCGCAACCATCGAGTCGAGCCGGTCAGTTCGCCGGGCACCCAGCACGACAGCCGCACCACGGCTCGCTAGCTCCAGTGCGGTTGCCGCGCCGATACCGCTACTGGCTCCGGTGATGGCGACGACCTTGCTGTCCAGTCTGCTCATCGAGACGTCTCCTGGTCTAAATCGACTTGTGCTAGGCGTAATGATCGGCGAGAAGGCCGCCGACCCAATCCCCGCATGACCGCCCGCCTAGGAAAAGAAGCAGTCCCTGAGACGAACCAGGGGTGGATTGGCTTGAGACAGTTTGGAAATCCAATGCTCAGCGTTCGCCCGAATGTCGCCAAGCGCGAGAGCCTACAGTTTATTGGCGTAACGCACTGCTACCCACCCCTTCCGTTCGGCATGGAATCTTGGCTTTTCACCAGTTCGACGACACATCACCCCGGGATGTGAGGCCCGCGGCTGGCTCATGGTTGCGGTCGGGGCGTTACCCAGCGTCCCGTTCGTCAGCATGGGGCGACTCACCCAGCCCCTGTTGTGGTGGCCGGTCCCGTGTCGTACCGTCAACCTAGTTGATTAGCCATCCTAGAGGAAATTCCCTACCGTACGCGCCTGTCGCCGCTCATGAAAGGGTCACGGATGCAGCGGGTTTCGATCATTCGACGACTCGGCCAACGCTGGATGATAGTGGTGGCGCTAGCTGTGGTCGCGGTGGCTGGACTTGCTGTGTACCGGCTGAACGGCATCTTCGCCTCTCAGGACGTCACGTCGACACCGAGTGGCTCCGAGAACGACATCGTTCCGTTCAACCCCAAGCATGTGGTCATGGAGGTCTTCGGCCCGCCGGGCACGGTGGCAACCGTCACTTACCTGGATGTGAACGCCCAACCACAGCACGCCGACGCCGTCACGCTGCCCTGGGCATACGACACGACCACCACCCAACCGGCGGTCTTCGTCAACGTCTCCGCCCAGGGCAATAGCGACTCGATCGGCTGCCGGATCAAGATTGACAATGCGGTCAAGGACGAGAGATCGGTGAACACCTTGAACGCCTTCACCTACTGCCTGGACAAATCCGGATGAGCCCGCGCCTCTCTTGGCATTCGGTTCCGGACCTCATCCGCCGGTTCTCGGCGGTCATCGCGCTGTTCTGGCTGGGCCTGGCGGTGGTGACGAATGTTTTCGTGCCGCAGTTGGAGACGGTTGCCGAAGCGCACAATGTGTCGCTGAGCCCCCAGGATTCGCCGTCGCTGCAGGCCGCCAAACGTATCGGCAAGGTGTTCGGCGAGTTCGACTCCGACAGTTCGGCGATGATCGTCCTCGAGGGTGATCAGCCGCTCGGGGCCGACGCACACCACTACTACGACGGCCTGATCGACAAGCTCTCCCAGGACACCAAGCACGTAGAGCACATCCAGAATTTCTGGGGGGATCCGCTGACTGCGGCCGGCTCGCAGAGCGCCGACGGCAAGGCGGCATTGGTGCAGGTATACCTCGCCGGCAACCAGGGCGAGTCGTTGGCCAATGAGTCCGTCGATTCGGTGCGCAACATCGTCAATCACACAACGCCGCCGCCTGGAGTGAAGGCCTACGTCACCGGCGCCGCGCCCCTGGTCACCGATCAGTTCGAAGTCGGCCGCCACGGCACCCTGAAAACCACCCTGATCACCATCGGGGTGATCGCAGTGATCCTGTTTTCGCTCTACCGTCGTCTCACCACGGTTTTTCTCGTGATCTTCACGGTGATGATCGAGTTGACCGCGTCCCGCGGCGTCGTGGCCGTGCTCGCGAACGCCGGCGTCATCAAGCTGTCGACGTATTCGACCAATCTGCTGACGCTACTGGTGATCGCCGCCGGAACTGACTATGCGATCTTCATCCTCGGGCGTTTTCATGAAGCGCGTTACGCCGGCCAAGATCGGGCCTCGGCGTTCAACACGATGTATCACGGAACCGCGCACATCATCTTGGGTTCGGGCCTGACGATCGCCGGCGCGGTGCTCTGTCTGACTTTCACACGGCTGCCGTATTTCAACAGCTTGGGCGTTCCTGCCGGCATCGGGGTCCTCGTCGCCGTGGTGGCGGCGTTGACGCTGGCCCCGGCACTACTGATGATCGGTCGCCATTTCGGGCTGTTCGAACCCGCCCGACCCATGCGCACCCAGGGGTGGCGGCGCATCGGCACGGCGGTCGTCCGCTGGCCCGGTCCCGTCCTGGTGGTGACGGTCGCCATCGCCCTGATCGGTCTGCTCGCCCTGCCGAGATACACGACGAGCTACGACGCCCGGCCCTATATGCCCGCCAGCGCCCCGGCCAATGTCGGTTATACGGCCGCGGAACGCCACTTTTCGCAAGCGCGGCTCAATCCCGAACTGTTGATGGTCGAAGCCGATCACGATCTACGCAATCCCACCGACATGATCTTGTTGGAGCGGGTGGCCAAGGCCGTCTTCCACACCGACGGCATTGCACAGGTGCAGTCGATCACCCGGCCGCTCGGCACGCCCCTGGATCACACGTCGATACCGTTCCAGATCAGCGCGGGCAGCGCCTCTCAGATCAACAACCTGCCTTTCCAGCAGGCCCGCGGCGCCGACCTGCTCAAACAGGTCGACGTGATCAACAACTCGATCGACATTCTGCGGCAGCAGTATGCGCTGCAACAACAATCCGCCGCCGTCACCGACGAGCAGACGCAGGCGTTCAAAGACACCGTCGCCACGGCCCAAGACCTGCGCGACAAGATCGCCAACTTCGACGACTTCTTCCGCCCGCTGCGTAACTACTTCTATTGGGAGCCGCACTGTTTCGACATCCCGATCTGCTGGGCGCTGCGGTCCCTCTTCGACGCGCTGGACGGCATCGACGCACTGACCGACCAATTGGCCAACGTCTCGGCGAGCATCACCAAACTCGATGAACTGCAGCCGAAGCTGCTCGCGCTGATTCCGCCGCAGATCGGTAGTCAGCAGACCAACCGCGACCTGACGCTGACCAACTACGCCACCACCTCGGGTATCAACGACCAGACTGCGGCGGCACTGCAGAACTCGACTGCGTTGGGCCAGGCGTACGACGCATCGAAAACCGATGACTCGTTCTACCTACCGCCGGAGGCGTTCACCAACCCGGAATTCCAGCGCGGGCTGAAGTTGTTTCTGTCGCCAGACGGCAAGGCCGCCCGCATGATCATCACCCACGAGGGCGATCCCGCTACGCCCCAGGGCATTTCGCACATCGACGCCATCAGGCATGCCGCTCAGGAAGCCGTCAAGGGCACGCCACTGGGCGGGTCCAAGATCTTCATTGCCGGCACTGCGGCCACCTATAAGGACATCCAGGACGGCGCCAAATACGATCTCATGATCGCCGGGATCGCGGCGCTCAGCCTGATTCTGCTCGTCATGATGTTCATTACGCGAAGCATCGTGGCCGCGTTCGTCATCGTGGGTACCGTGGCGCTGTCGTTGGGTGCCTCGTTCGGGCTTTCCGTGCTGGTTTGGGAGGACATCTTCGGTATCCAGCTGTACTGGGTCGTGCTGGCACTGGCCGTCATCTTGCTATTGGCGGTGGGGTCGGACTACAACCTGCTGCTGATCTCCCGGTTCAAGGAGGAGATCGGCGCCGGCTTGAATACCGGCATCATCCGGGCGATGGCCGGCTCCGGCGCGGTGGTGACGGCGGCCGGTCTGGTGTTCGCAGCCACCATGGCCTCCTTCATTTTCGCCGACCTGCGGATCCTCGGTCAGATCGGGACCACGATCGCCCTCGGTCTGCTGTTCGACACACTGATCGTGCGTTCATTCA
>JAJKIB010000332.1 GCA_021154745.1 Mycobacterium sp. | reverse complement strand
TGCGGAATGATGGCCTCAGTCGCCGCCGACCTGATCCCCGCGAGCTAGATTTTTCACCGCTCGCGCAGTTAGGTGAGGTCGATCAGGACCTTGCCGATGGCGCGGCCGTCGGCGACATGCGTTAGCGCCGCCGCGGTTTCGGCGAGCGGATAGACCGCGCAGACATGTGGCGATACCCGGCCACTGATCAGGTGCTCGCGCAGTTCTTCATCGTTGCGGGCGAATTCGTCGGGCGGGACATCCTGGAACTGGAAGCCGACGACGTGCACACCCTTCACCAGCACCAGGTTGAGCGGCATGCGGGGGATGACGCCGGAGGCGAATCCGACGGTGACGAACCGTCCGCCGCGGCCCAGCGACCGCAATGCGGGCTCGGACAGCTCACCGCCGACTGGGTCGATCACCACATTCGCGCCGCCGGGCACGGCCTCCTTCAGCGCGCCCCGTAGGTCACCTGTCTTGTAGTTGATGACATGCTTGGCACCGTAACCGGCTGCCACATCCAGTTTTTCGGTCGATGATGCGACGGCGGTGACCGATGCGCCGAGCTGAACGCCCAACTGAACCACCGCGAGGCCGACGCCGCCGCCTGCACCGAGCACGATCAGCTCGTCGCCCTCCTGCACACGGGCCATCGACCGCAGCGTGTGATACGCCGTGCGATACGCCACGCCAAAGGCTGCGGCGGTTTGTTCGTCGACGCCGTCCGGAATGCGGGCAAGGCCCGACGCCGCCACCGCGACCTCTTCGGCGAAGGCGCCATAGAGCCCGGTGCCAGTCACCCTGTCGCCAACCGTGAAACCCTCTGCGTCATCGCCGGTTCCGACGATCACGCCGGCGAACTCACTGCCCGGCACGAACGGCGGCGGCACGCTAATCTGATACTCATTGGCGATCAGCAGTACGTCGGGAAAGTTCACCGCCGCCGCGGCGACCTTCACCCGCACCTGTCCGGCCGCAACGGTTGGCGACGGCTGCTCCTCGATACGAACGACGTCCGGCGGCCCGTAGGCCGGGCAGACCGCGGCTCGCACGTCAGCTGTAGTCGGTGGACTCGGCCAGCTCGGCCGCCGAGGCCATCAGGTCCGTCACGACGGGGCCGAAAGCCAGCAGCTTCTCGTCATCGCCTGCGCGTTGAAAGCCCTGCTCGAGCACGATCGCCAGCTTCCATTTCGCCAGCACCAGGTAGTAATCCAGGTCCTCCACCTGGCGCCCCGATACCTCGGCGTAGTGCGCGACGACCTTGTCGCGTGACGGCATGCCGCGCATGTCGACATAGCTCATCCCGCTGGAGGAGTCGGTGGCTTCATCGTCCAAGGGCCAGCTCTGCACCATCCAGGCCAAGTCCAGCTTCGGGTCGCCGACGGTGCCCATCTCCAAGTCGACGATGGCCGCCAGCCGCGCGGGCGCGCCGTGGTGATACATGACGTTGGCGAACTGATAGTCACCGTGCATAAGGCCGGGAATGAAGTCGAGCGGCTTGTGGACCCGCAGCCAGTCGGTGGCCACCTCGAGGCCCGGAAGCTCGCGCTTTTTGATCCGTTCGAGGAAGCCGATCCACCTGTCGACCTGGCGCTCGTGGAACCCGTCCGGGCGGCCGAGATCCTGCAGTCCCTTTGCCTGCCAGTCGACCTTGGACAGCAGCGCAATGCCCTCGGCCAGTTGATAACTCAGCTCCGGCCGGGTGCTGCAGTCTCCGCCGAACGGTTCTGGCCACTTCCCGTGCTGATCCATGGGAGACCAGCCGTCGACGAAGCCCATCAGGTAGAACGGGCGGCCCAGCACCGTCGGGTCGTCGCACACCCCAACGGCCTTGGTGTGCGGCACCTCGGTGCCGTCGAGCGCCTCGATGATCCGCCATTCCCGCAGGATGCCCTTGTCGCGGTGCGGGGGAGCGCCGGGCGGTGGCATGCGCAGCACACAGCGTTCCTCGCCGCGGCACAGCTCGTAGATCACGTTCTGCGTTCCGCCTGAGATGAATCGGGCCTCGAGCGGTTCACCCTTGCCGGGCAGCGCGGCGCTGTCCATCCAATCGGCGAGCCGCGCTACATCGATATCGCTCACAGATTCCCCACTTCGCTTTCCAGGTATTCGGCGTACTTCGCCCGGGCGGCTTCGCGCTTGCGCGGCGTCCACTCGGTGGGCCACGTGTCGTCGGTGGCCCGGTAGCCGCGAAGCACCTGCTTGGCGACCGTCGTCTTGTGCACCTCGGTTGGCCCGTCGGCCAGCCCCATCACGGCGGCGCCGGTGACCATCCCCATGAACGGCATCTCGTTGGTGACTCCCAGAGCGCCGTGCACTTGCATTGCCCGCCAAGCGATGTCGTGCAACACGGTCGGCATCGTCACCTTCACCGTGGCGATGTCCTTGCGCACCTTCTTGTAGTCGTTGTATTTGTCGATTTCCCAGGCGGTGTAGAGCACCATCAGCCGGAACTGCAGCAGCTGCGCGTACGAGTCAGCGATGTAGCCCTGCACGAACTGCTTGTCCGACAGCCGACTGCCCTGAGTCTCACGGCTCAGCGCCCGCTCGCACATCATGTCCAGCGCCTTCTGGGACAGACCGATGGTGCGCATGGCGTGGTGAATTCGTCCGCCACCCAGGCGCGTCTGGGCGATGACGAACGCCTGACCCTCGCCACCCAGCAGCGCCTCGGCGGGCACCCGCACATTGTCGTAGTGGATCAGCGCGTGCGAGCCCTCGTTTTCACGCTCACCGTGCAGGCCGACGTTGCGGACGATATTGACGCCCGGTGTGTCGGTCGGCACCAGGAACATCGACATGCCCTGGTAGGCATTGACTTCGGGGTTGGTCACCACCATCACGATCAGGAACGACGCCGTTTTGGCGTTGGAGGAGAAGAACTTCCAGCCGTTGATCACCCAGTCGTCGCCGTCTCGCACGGCGCTGGTCTTGAAAAGCGTTGGGTCCGCGCCGGCGTGCGGCTCTGTCATCGAATAACAGGAGAACAGCTCGCCGTCGAGCAGCGGGTGCAGATACTTCTGCTTCTGCTCCTCGGTGCCGTAGTGGGCGATGATCTCGGCGTTGCCGGTGTCGGGCGCCTGACAGCCGAACACTATCGGCGCCCACTGCGAGCGGCCCAGAATCTCGTTCAGCAGGGCGAGCTTGAGCTGGCCGTAGCCCTGCCCGCCCAGCTCCGGCCCGAGGTGGGTGGCCCACAAGCCCTTTCGGCGGACCTCCTCCTTCAGTGGGTCGATCACCTTTCGCCGCTTGTCATCCAACGGCACAAATTGCAGGTGCGGAAACGCTAGGTCGAGTGGTTCGACCTCCTCGCGGACGAACTCGTCTGCCCAGTCCAGCACCTTCTGGTACTCGGGGTCGGTCTCGAAATCCCACGACATCGGGGGCTCCTCTCAGTTGAATGTGACGACGACCTTGTCGGCGGCGCCGGGCGTCGAGGCGGTCTTCAGCGCCTGCACGACGTCGTCGAAGGGGATCGTGTGGCTCACGATCACCGCATATTTTTCCCAGTTGGCGATCAGGTCTTTGGTGACTTCGAAGATTTCGTCCGGGTAGCCCATCGATCCGACAATGGTGATCTCGTTGCTCATGATGTTGACGAAGTCCACCGATACCGGCTGCTTGTGCACCGCGACGACCCCGAGTCGAGAGCCCGGCTTGGCCGCCGTCAACGCGGTGGTGATGACCGCGGGCGCGCCTGCAGCGTCGAAATAGATGTCGGTGCCGGCTTTGCCGGGAAACATCGACTCGCCGGCACCATGGAGTTCGAGGAGCCGCTTGGCCGCATCTTCCTCGGCCGAGTTGATCACCGCGTCGGCTCCCACCGCCAGCGCCTTCTCCAGGCGTGCCGGGATCAGGTCGGCGACCACGACATGGCTCACCCCAAGCGATTTGAACGCAATGGTGGCGCCAAGCCCGATCGGGCCCGCACCGAAGACCAGCACCTTGTCGGATGGCTTGGGCTGGCAGCGGTTGACGCCGTGGCGGGCCACGGCCATCGGTTCGTTGAGGGCGGCCACTTCGAACGGAATGTGGTCGGGCACCACCTGGAGGCTTGTGCCGCGCACCGCGTTCTCGATCAGGAGGTATTCCGACAGGGCGCCGCTTGCCCCGCCGTTGCCGATGATGCCGCCGGGGGCCGCCATCGGGTTGATGACGACGTGGTCGCCCAACGCGATGCCGGCCACGTTGCTGCCGACCTCGACGATCTCGCCGGCCGGCTCGTGGCCGAGCGGCATGCCGCCGTCACGGCCGGGGATACCGCCCATCGAGATGAAAAGCGCGTCGATACCGCAGATTCCGCATGCCCGGATTTTGACGAGCACGTCCGCCGGTCCGACGGTGGGTTTCGGCGCGTCGATCACCTGGGTCTCACCAGGCGCTGTCACGACGGACACCTTCATGGGCACGTTCCTATTACGCGGAAATCTGGTTGTAGCCGGCGATCAACGCCGCGATGTCGCGGCTGACGACTTCGGTGAACGAGCGATCGCCATAGGTGCCCGCCGCCCAGTGCCGCACACCTTCGCTGACGTGCATCCCGGCGAGATGGGATAGGTGGCGCACGTCGATATGTGCTGCCAGCTTGCCGTCCTGCTGTGCGTGCGCGAACAATTCGCCGAACATGTCGGCGTCCGCGTCGTTCGCGAGTTCATCGGCGAGGATGCGGTGCTCGTGGCGGTAGCCCTCCAGGATCGTCTCGATGATCAGCTCGCGGGGATTTCGGGTCATGGAGCGTTCGAGGCTGCGCAGTGCCTTGGCGACAACCGCGTCGACCTCATAGTCCGTCTGAAGCAGCGAGCGCACGGTCCTCTGCGCGGCCCGGGTCGACAGCAGGCCGACTTCGAAGAGCACGTCCTCCTTGGCGGGGAAATAGAAGTAGAAGAGCGCGCGCGAGACGCCGGCGGCGCGGCAGATGTCGGCGACGGTCGTCTTCGCGTAGCCGTTCGTGCGCCACAACGCCATTGCGGCCTGCACCAGGGCACGCTTGGTCTCATGAGAGCGGGCGCGTTGATACGTAGCTCGGCGCTGACTACTGTCAGCTACCGTGGCCGCGCTGTTCTTTGGCACAATCGCACTCTAGCAGCCGGATTCGCCCTTGCATATAGTTGACGTTTGCCTAACTATCTATGTATGACGCAACCACTGCACGGCAGGAGCATCCTCGTCACCGGTGGCGCGACCGGCATCGGCGCGGCCGCGGTCCAGGTGCTAAGCGAAGCGGGTGCCGCCGTCGTCGCCACCTACCACCGGACGCCGCCGCCCGATCCCGCCGGGGTGACGTGGGTGCAGTGCGACGTCCGCGACTCTGCGGCCGTGAACGAAACGGTGAGCGGAGCCGCAGAAACACTCGGCGGACTCGATGTGTTGCTGCACGCGGCCGGACTCTGGCAGCCAGGGATCCCCGGTCAGATCACCGGCGCGGACATCGACTTCCTCGTCGAGACGAACCTCAAGGCCACGATCTTCACCAACCAGGCGGCCTACGCCGTCATGCGCAAGGACGGCGGAGGCCGAATCATCAATTTCGGGTCGGGCGAGGCGGTGATGGGCAGCCCGATCTCGGCTGTCTACGCGGCGACCAAGGGTGCGGTCTCTGCATGGACGCGATCCATCGCTCGCGCGTGGGCGGCCGAGAAGGTTTCGGCGATCGCCTTGGCACCTGCCGTGCAAACTCCTGGCGCTGACCGATTGCGCGAATTCCTCGGGCCCGAAGCCGCGGAGTTCATCGACGAACAGATCAAGTCGACGATTCCCCTCGGCGGCGCACTTGGTGATCCGGTTAACGACCTTGGGCCGACGCTGGTGTTCTTGTGCAGCGAGGGATCCCGCTTCATCACCGGCCAACTGATCGCCGTCGATGGCGGATTAGTGATGCTGGGTGCCTAACGGAGCCCCTAAGGATGTATTCGAAAGGGCCCGCGTAGGCAAGCGACAACCGGTTTCTCGGACGGTCGGGCAGGACGGGCTGACCGCTGACACGAATGATTACGTGACGATACGGTGGAAATTCGGCTCGAAAACCGCCGTAGCGTTATGCAAAATATCGGTCTTTTGGTCGGATCAACCTGACTCCGACGCTTCATAACCCGAGGTCACGTGGCGCACAGCGCGGTCCAGGCTAGGCAAGATCTCCGTGATCTCGATTTCACCGGCCGCAAATCGACCCAGCAGTCCGTACGCGACGTTTGACACGATGGCATCCATGTCCTCAATGAACTCCGGGTCGGCGTCGGCGAGCACCTCCATCACGGCTGGCACCACCGCGTCGAAGCCGCGGCGGATCAGCTTCTTGCCGCCGGGTGCCGTTCGTGCGCGGAAGTAGGCGTTGAGCATCGCGGGGTGGGCCTCCCACGGCTCGAAGATGGTGCGCAGTACTCGCATCAACCCGACATACAGCGATTCGTCTGGGTCGTGTGGCTTGGTCAAGCCGGCGTATCGGTTTTCCTCCATCCAGGAATCGAGCGCGGCAAGGATCAACTCGTCGCGGGCGCCATAGCGCTTATAGATAGTGGCCAGCGAGGTGCGGGCACGCCGGGCGACCTCGCGGAGTTGGACCGCGTCGTAGCCCTCGGTTTCCAGCAATTCGACGACGATGTCCAGAATCCGGTCCCGCTGCGGTGTCGCATCGTCGCCTGAATCGACTGCCGCGGTAGTCACTGTGAACGCCCTTGCCGTAGATGGGTAACCGAGTTACTGTACCCACTGTAACGCAGTTACTCACGCAACGAAGCGAGGATCGATGGGTTCTTTGGACGGCAAGGTGGCCTTCATCACGGGCGTGGCCCGCGGGCAAGGGAGAAGCCACGCCGTGCGGCTGGCCGCCGATGGCGCCGCGATCATCGGTGTGGACATCTGCGCCGACATTTCCTCCAACGGCTATCCGATGGCGTCTCGCGAAGAGCTCGATGAGACGGTGGCATTGGTCGAGGCCACGGGCGGCAAGATGGTCGCCTCGGTCGCCGATGTCCGTGACTTTCACTCGTTGAAGGCGGCGCTGGATGCCGGGGTGGAGCAGTTCGGTCGGCTGGACATCGTGCTCGCCAACGCGGGCATCGCGACGATGGCGTTTCGCGAGGTGACCGACGACGAAGACCTCGAAATGTGGACCGATGTCCTCAATGTGAATCTCGTGGGTGCCTACCACACCGCGAAGGCCGCGATACCGCACCTGATCGCAGGGGGACAGGGCGGCTCGATCGTGTTCACCAGTTCGACCGCCGGATTGCGGGGTTTCGGCGGACTGCAGGGCGGTGGCCTGGGTTACGCGGCGTCCAAGCACGGCATCGTCGGCCTGATGCGGACACTCGCCAATGCGCTTGCACCACAAAGCATTCGGGTGAACACCGTACATCCGACAGCCGTCAACACCATGATGGCGGTCAACCCGGCCATGGTCTCGTTCCTGGAGAACTATCCCGACGGTGGTCCGCATCTGCAGAATCCGATGCCCGTGGAACTGCTTGAGCCCGAAGACATCAGCGCCGCGATCGCGTACCTGGTTTCCGACGAGGCCAAGTACGTCACCGGTGTGACGTTCCCCGTCGACGCCGG
>JAJKIB010000331.1 GCA_021154745.1 Mycobacterium sp. | reverse complement strand
TGGGTGCTGGCCCGATACGAGGACGGCAGGCCCAGCCAGCTGCGCCTCGATGTCGTCGTGCAGGGCCAGGCAGGCACGTTCATCACCGCTGTCTACTACCCCGGCGAGAACCAGATCTATACGGTGATGCAGCAGGGTGAGTTCTTCGCGAAACAGGAACAGAAGTTCTCGGTGGTGCCGATCGGGGCGACCTCGTTGTTGACGGTCGACATGGACGTCGAGACCAAGCTCCCGATCCCCAAGCCGATGGTCAAGAAGGCGATCAGCGACACCCTGGACTATCTGGCCGACAACCTCAAGAACCGCGCCGAGCAGCTGGCCGCCAGCCCCTAGCTGTCACGCGAAAAGCGAGTCCCAGAACGAATCGTCATTCTGGGATGCGATCACCGCGGCTTCGGAACGAAGTGAAAGAACGCGTTGGTGGATCCGATACTCCGTGGCGCGGGGCATCTCGCCTGGGCCGTAGCGCCCTCGTTTGAGCCGTAGCACCCTGCCGTGGTCGATCTCTCGGCGTAAGGCATCCGATACGACTTTCGATGACCGTCCGGGGATGTCGAAACCTTGGTACTCCAGCGCCTCGATGAGCTCGGCGACAGTCTTAGGACCGTGCTGGAACAGATAGAGAGTGAGCGCGTAGCGAAGCTCGACGCCCCGCAGTTGGCGTTTGTGTGTCATGCGATGACGGTGCCAGAGGCGGCCGACATCTTCGCGCCGTCGTCTGGGGTAGCAATGTGGTGTGCCCGCCTCGTGGCGACAAAGTCGTCGCTGGCGACAATGTCGCCCAGAGCTGGGCACAGACAGACGTGATGGGCGGAGCGCCGGGTCACCCGACGCGTCAGCTCCACAACCCGATCTCGTCGAGCCGCGCGACCAACCGCTGCGCGGCGTCGGTGAACTCGCCACTGGTGAGCCGGACGACAGTGTCGACATCGTGGCGGCGCAACGCCTTGATCAGCTCGTGGTGGCCGGCCACCGCCGCGGCACCCCACGCCGCATCGCTGGCGTAGATCTGCCCCGGCAGATACCGCGCCACGTGCAGCAGGAACCAGGCCAGCTTGATCCGGCCGGTCGCGCGGTTGAAGGCCCGGTGAAACGCGAACTCCGCCGCGGCGACCTCCTCGGCGTCACCGCTTTCGACCGCCGCGGCGAGCGCATCGTTGAGCCGTTCCAGCTCTTCGATCTGCGCGTCGGTGATCCGTTCGGCCGCCGTCCCGGCGAGCTCCTTGGCGATCGTGGCCTGCAGCCAGAAGATGTCCTCGATGTCGCCGCGCGTCAGCGGCACCACCACATGCCCGCGATGCGGCTCGAGCTGCACCATGCCCTCGCCGCGCAGGGTGCGCAGCGCCTCACGCACAGGGGTGATGCTGACTCCCAGCGCAGCGGCCGTCTCGTCGAGCCGGATGAACGTACCCGGCCGCAGCGTGCCGGTCATGATGTCGGAGCGCAAACGGGCGGCGACCTCGTCGGAGAGCTGCTCGCGACGTACCGCCTGGCGCCGCTGCGGGCGGGGCCTGGCGGGTGCGTTCATGGCTCTCTCCGGTCCGTCTGGCGTGGGGTTGTCCCCGAGCCGCCGAGGCCATAGTGTGACCGGGGCAACACCATGTTTGATCAAATATCAACGCCGCGCAACCCACCCAAATGGAGCACTAGCCGTTGACTAACCCGTCACTGCCGTCACCCACCGAGCAGCCGTATCTGGCGCGCCGGCAGAGCTGGACCAACCAGCTCGCGAGGCACGCGTTGATGCAGCCCGACGCGACGGCGCTGCGGTTCCTCGGTCACACGACGACCTGGGGTGAGCTCGATCAGCGGGTGACCGCACTGGCCGGGGCGCTGAGCCGGCGCCGCGTCGGCTTTGGCGATCGCGTACTGATCCTGATGCTCAACCGCACCGAGTTCATCGAGTCCTTCCTCGCGGCCAACAAGCTCGGTGCCATCGCAGTTCCGGTCAACTTCCGGATGACCCCGCCCGAGATCGCCTTTCTGGTCGGGGACTGCCAGGCCCGGGTGGTGATCACCGAGGCCGTGCTGGCCAAGGTGGCCACCGCCGTACGTGGTATCGACCCGACGCTTGAAACCGTCATCGTCGCCGGCGGCGGCACTGATGATGAGGTCATCGGCTACGACGACCTGATCGCAGAACCAGGCGCCGCGCCGCAACCGGTGGACGTCCCCAACGACTCGCCAGCGCTGATCATGTACACGTCCGGCACCACAGGCAGGCCGAAGGGCGCGGTCCTCACGCACACCAACCTTGCCGGCCAGGCGATGACCAACCTGTTCACGATCGGCGCCGACATCAACCGCGATATCGGGTTCGTCGGGGTGCCGCTGTTCCACATCGCCGGCATCGGCAACACGATCACCCCGCTACAGCTCGGCCTGCCGACCGTCATCTATCCCCTCGGGGCGTTCGACCCGGGCGCGCTGCTCGACGTGCTCGAGGCCGAACGGGTGACCTCTATGTTCCTGGTGCCCGCGCAGTGGCAGGCGGTGGTGGCCGAGCAGCGAGCCAACCCGCGCAAGCTACAGCTGCGGGTGCTCTCGTGGGGCGCCGCACCCGCGTCGGATGCCCTGCTGCGCGACATGTCCGAAACCTTCCCCGGCACCCAGATCTACGCCGCGTTCGGGCAGACCGAAATGTCGCCGGTCACGTGTATGTTGTTGGCGCAGGACGCAATTCGCAAGCTTGGCTCGGTCGGCAAGGTGATCCCGACGGTCGCCGCTCGGGTCGTCGACGAGGACATGAACGATGTCCCCGTCGGCCAGGTCGGCGAGATCGTCTACCGGGCGCCGACGCTGATGGCCGGCTATTGGAACAACCCGAGGGCCACCGCAGAGGCGTTCGCGGGCGGCTGGTTCCACTCCGGCGACCTGGTCCGCCAGGACGAGGAGGGCTACGTCTGGGTCGTCGACCGCAAGAAGGACATGATCATCTCCGGCGGCGAGAACATCTACTGCGCCGAGGTCGAGAACGCCCTGGCCGGGCACCCCGCCATCGTCGAGGTGGCGGTGATCGGACGCCCTGACGAGAAGTGGGGCGAAATCCCCGTCGCCGTTGTGGCGCTAGGCGCTGTCTCCGGTAACTCCATAGACCTCGGTGATCTCGATCAATTCCTCACCGAGCGGCTTGCGCGGTACAAGCATCCGAAGGCGCTGGAGATCGTTGACGCGCTACCCCGCAACCCGGCTGGCAAAGTTATGAAAACGGAACTGCGGGCACGCTTTGGCGTGCAAAATTTCATTGACGCTGGCGAAAGTTCCACTCCGCCAACGGTTTCTGCTGCGGCACAAGACATTTAACGGACGGGGTGGGTTTGCTAACGGTTACGGGCACAATCCTGCCGATGCGGTGTACGGCGGGTACAGCATCGGGTACAGTCCTGTGGTCTGTCTTACTACCCGCGAGTAGGGAGACGGTGGTCACACACACCGGGTTGGGGCAAGGAGGGGGCGTGCGACAGGGGCTGCCGCTGCGCCACGACAGTCGCGGTTTCGTCGTGAGAGTCCACCGATGACGGCGTCCACCGGCGTCGTCGGGTATGTCCGCGAACAGACCAGGCCGGCCCTCACCGCGGTCGGCGGTTTCGTCCGCATGTGCGTGCTCACCGCCACAGCGTTGTTCCGGCCGCCGTTCCAGTGGCGCGAGTTCATCCTCCAGAGCTGGTTCCTGCTGAGGGTGGCGTTCCTGCCCACCGTCGCGGTGTCGATACCGCTGACCGTGCTCCTTATCTTCACGCTCAACATCCTGCTCACGCAGTTCGGCGCCGCCGACATCTCCGGAGCCGGTGCGGCGCTGGCTGCCGTGACCCAACTCGGGCCATTGGTCACCGTGCTCGTGGTCGCCGGGGCCGGGTCGACGGCCATTTGCGCGGACCTGGGCGCGCGCACCATCCGTGAGGAGATCGACGCGCTGGAGGTGCTGGGCATCGATCCCATCCACCGGCTGGTGGTGCCCCGGGTCGTCGCCTCGACGTTCGTCGCGCTGCTGCTGAACGGCGCGGTGATCACGATCGGTTTGGTCGGTGGCTTCATCTTCGGCGTGTACCTGCAGAACGTCTCCGCCGGCGCTTACGTCTCCACGCTCACGCTCGTCACCGGGTTGCCGGAGGTATTGATATCGGTGGTCAAGGCGGTGACCTTCGGCCTGATCGCCGGCCTGGTCGGCTGCTACCGAGGCCTCACAGTTGCCGGCGGCGCGAAGGGCGTAGGCACGGCCGTCAACGAGACCCTGGTGCTGTGCGTCATCGCCCTGTTCGCGGTCAACGTGGTGCTCACCACGATCGGTGTCCGGTTCGGAACGGGAGGCTGACGTGGCCACGACCCAGGTCCTGCGCTCCCGATTTCCGCGGGGAGTCGCCCGTGCCGAGAAAGTCGCCGGCGCTCCGGCACGGTTCCTGGACAGCGTCGGGCATGTCGCCTGGTTCGTGGTCACCGCGGTCGGCTCGATCGGGCACGCCATGCGGTACTACCGCAAGGAGATGCTGCGGCTGATCGCCGAGATCGGCATGGGCACCGGCGCGATGGCGGTGATCGGCGGCACCGTGGCAATCGTCGGCTTCGTCACCCTGTCCGGCTCTTCGCTGGTCGCGATCCAGGGCTTCGCGTCGCTGGGCAACATCGGTGTCGAGGCGTTCACCGGGTTCTTCGCCGCGCTGATCAACGTTCGCATCGCCGCCCCCGTGGTGGCGGGTCAAGCACTCGCGGCCACCGTCGGTGCCGGGGCCACCGCCGAACTGGGTGCCATGCGGATCAGCGAGGAGATCGACGCGCTCGAGGTGATGGGCATCAAGTCCGTCTCGTATCTGGTGTCGACGCGGATCGTGGCCGGTTTCATCGTGATCATCCCGCTCTACGCGATGGCGATCATCATGTCGTTCCTGTCGGCACAGGTGACTACTACGTTCTTCTACGGCCAGTCGATTGGCACCTACGAGCACTACTTCCGCACGTTCCTTCGGCCGGACGACGTGTTCTGGTCGTTCGTGCAGGCGATCATCATCTCGGTGATCGTGATGCTCAACCACTGCTATTACGGCTACTACGCCAGCGGCGGTCCGGTCGGCGTCGGCGAGGCGGTCGGTCGTTCGATGCGCGCGTCGCTGGTGGCCATCGTCTGCGTTGTCCTGTTCGCCTCGTTGGCGCTCTACGGCGTCGATCCGAACTTCAACCTGACGGTGTAGCGAATGACCGCGCCGCTGAACACACCTCGCACGCCGCCATTCAAGGTGGCGGGTTTGATTTTGACGTTGATCACCATCGCAGTGATCGTGCTGGTGTACTTCCAGTTCCGCGGCGACTTCCTGGACCGCGAAAAGCTGACCATGATCTCGTCGCGCGCAGGCCTGTCGATGGATCCCGGAGCGAAGGTCACCTACAACGGCGTGGAGATCGGCCAGGTCGGAACGGTAGACGAAGTCACTGTCGGCGATCAGCCACGGGCGAAGATCACCCTTGAGGTGGATCCGAAGTACTTCAAGCTGATTCCGAAGAACGTCGACGCCAACATCAGCGCCACCACGGTGTTCGGCAACAAGTACATCTCCTTCTCGTCACCGAAAAATCCGAGCCCGCAACGCATCACAACTGCCGATGTGATTGACGTGACGTCGGTGACGACCGAGTTCAACACGTTGTTCGAGACGGTGGTGGATGTCGCTGAGCAGGTCGACCCGATCAAGCTGAACCAGACGTTGGCCGCCACCGCCGAGGCGCTGAGCGGGCTCGGTGACCGGTTCGGCCAGTCGATCATCCACGGCAACGAAATCCTGGCCGACATCAATCCGAAGATGCCTCAGCTCCGTCGTGACAACCAACGTCTTGCCGACCTCGGTGACGTCTACGCCAACGCCGCGCCGGACCTGTTCGATGGCCTGGAGAACGCGGTGACCACCGCGCGCACGCTGAACGAGCAGCAGGGCAACATCGATCAGGCGTTGATGGCCGCCGTCGGGTTCGGCAACACCGGCGGCGACATCTTTGAACGCAGCGGGCCGTATCTCGTCCGCGGCACCGCAGACCTGATCCCCACCTCGCAACTGCTCGACACCTACAGCCCCGCGCTGGCCTGCACGATCCGCAACTTCCACGACGTCGAGCCGAAGGTGGCCGCGTCGCTGGGCGGCAACGGGTATTCGCTGCGGACCACCTCGGAACTTGTCGGCGCGGGTAATGCCTACGTCTACCCGGACAACCTGCCACGGGTCAACGCCAGGGGCGGTCCCGAGGGCCGTCCGGGTTGCTGGCAGCCCATCACCCGCGATCTGTGGCCGGCGCCGTACCTGGTGATGGACAGCGGTGCCTCCATCGCGCCGTACAACCACATCGAACTCGCCTCGCCGTTCGGTTGCGCTGGGCTACCGCCTTGCATCCTTCCCCTCTTACCAGCGCCCGTGCCGCTGATCATTCCTGGGATCGAGTACATCTGGGGCCGTCAGTTCGGGGAGAACACGATCAACCCATGAAAATCACCGGAACTGCTGTCAAGCTCGGCATCTTCGCACTGGTGCTGTTGCTGTTCACCGCGATCATCATCGTGGTGTTCGGCCAGATGCGGTTCGACCGCACCACAGGGTATTCGGCGGTCTTCTCCAATAGCAGTGGTCTGCGGGCCGGGCAGTTCGTCCGTGCCTCCGGCGTCGAGGTCGGCAAGGTCTCCAAGGTCGAATTGATGGACGGCGGAACGAAAGCGAGGGTCCAGTTCAACGTGGACCGCTCGCTGCCGCTGTTCGAAGAGACGACGGCCGCCGTCCGCTATCTGAATCTGATCGGCGACAGGTACCTGGAGCTCAAGCGCGGTAACAGCGACCGGCGACTCCCCGCCGGTGGCACCATCCCGCTCGAGCACACCCAGCCCGCGCTCGATCTCGATGCATTGATCGGTGGATTCCGGCCGGTGTTCCGGGCGCTGGACCCGGACAAGGTCAACAACATCGCGCAGTCGATCATCACGGTCTTCCAGGGCCAGGGCGGCACCATCAGCGACATCCTGGACCAGACTGCGTCCCTGACCTCCGCGTTGGCCGACCGTGACCAGGCCATCGGCGAGGTGATCCGCAACCTCAACACCGTGCTGGACACGACGGTCAAGCATCAGCAGCAGTTCGACCAAACCGTGCAGGATTTCGAGAAGCTCATCACCGGGCTGAAGGACCGCAAGGATCCGATCGCCAGTTCGGTCGCCGACATCAGCGATGCCGCGGGCACGATCGGCGACCTGCTCGCCGACAACCGCCCACTGCTGCAGAGCACGATCACCTATCTGGAAGGGGTCCAGCAGCCGCTCGTGGATCAAAAGGAGCAGCTCAATGACATCCTTGTCCGCCTGCCGACGGCGTTCAATATCATCGGCAGGGCCGGCGGCATCTACGGCGACTTCTTCAACTTCTACGCCTGCGATATCTCGTTGAAGCTCAACGGTTTGCAGCCGGGCGGGCCGGTGCGAACCGTCAAGCTCACCTCGCAGCCATCCGGTAGGTGCACACCGAAATGAGGACACTCGAAGGGTCGAACCGCGTTCGCAACGGGGTGATGGGCATCATCATCCTGATCATCGTCATCGGCGTGGGACAAAGCTTCGCCAGCGTGCCGATGCTGTTCGCGACGCCGACCTACTATGCCCAGTTCTCCGACACCGGCGGCATTGGCAAGGGTGACAAGGTGCGCATCGCGGGCGTGGACATCGGCGAAGTGCGGTCGATGAACATCGACGGGGACAAGGTCGTCATCGGGTATTCGCTGCGCGGCACCCAGATCGGCACCGAGAGTCGCGCGGCCATCCGCACCGACACCATCCTGGGCCGGCGCGACATCGAGATCGAGCCGCGCGGTTCGAAGCCGTTGCGCGCCAGCGGCATTCTGCCGTTGGGCCAGACCACGACGCCGTATCAGATCTACGACGCGTTCTTCGACGTGACGAAGGCCGCCTCCGGCTGGGACACGCAAACGGTGAAGCGGTCGTTGAACGTGCTGTCGGAAACGATCGATCAGACCTATCCGCATCTGAGCGCGGCGCTCGACGGTGTGGCGCGGTTCTCGGACACCATCGGCAAACGCGACGACCAGATCAAACAGCTGCTGGCGAACGCCAACAAGATCGCGGGCGTCCTCGGTAACCGCAGCGAGCAGATCAACCAACTGCTCGTCAACGCCCAGTCGCTGCTCGCAGCGATCAACGAACGCAGCTACGCCGTCAGCATGCTGCTCGAGCGGGTGGCGGCCTTCTCCGAGCAGGTGAAGGGCTTCATCGACGAGAACCCGAATCTCAACCATGTGCTGGAGCAGCTGCGCACCATCAGCGATGTCCTTCGCGACCGCAGATTCGATCTGATGACCACGCTCAGCACGGTGGCCAAATTCGTTGCCTCCCTGGGTGAGGCGGTCTCGTCAGGCCCGTTCTTCAAGGTGATGTTGGCGAACCTGTTGCCTTACCAGATTCTGCAGCCGTTCGTCGACGCCGCCTTCAAGAAGCGCGGCATCGATCCGGAGGAGTTCTGGCGGAATGCGGGCCTGCCGGCCTGGCGGTTCCCCGATCCGAACGGCCAGCGGTTCCCGAACGGTGCTCCCGCGCCCGGGCCGGCGGTGCTGGAAGGCACGCCGGAACATCCCGGGCCTGGGGTGCTCAAGGGGTCGCCGTGTTCGTACACGCCGACGGCCGAGGGTCTGCCACGGCCAGGCGATCCGCTGCCGTGTGCTGGTCTCACGCAGGGCCCGTTCGGCGGCCCCGAATA
>JAJKIB010000330.1 GCA_021154745.1 Mycobacterium sp. | reverse complement strand
CCGACGGCGCCGCCAACACCTCTCCGGGCGCGACCGGGTCACCCGCGAGCAGCAGATGCCGGCCCTGACGCTCGAGCTCGCGGGAACGCGCAACGACGCGCTCGGCCATGCGCTGTCGCCACGCCACGTCGGGCGCAGCGGGCACGGTGTCGAGGTGGCGCAGCTCGACGGCCTCGACATCGGGCGCCAGCTCGCCGGCGATCGTCTGGCGCACCGACGTCTTTCCGGCGCCGCTGGCGCCGGAGATCAGCAGCAGCACCTGTTCATCTTCGCGGCCGCCGCAACCGATTTACGCCACGGTCCGCATGCAACCCGTAGTGTCCGCGATGTGCAGACGGTGTTTGATGCCCAAGTCGATCGCGACCTCGTCGAACATGCGCTCGCGGCAAGCACGTTCGGCTCGATGTGGCTCGATATCCCGCGGCCCGCGTACCCGCAGGCAACCGGATCGATCATCTGCGATCTGCTGGTGGTGGGCGGCGGCTACACCGGGCTGTGGACCGCATTGCATGCTGCCCAGCGAGATCCGGATCGCCGTATCGTCCTCATCGAGGCCAACCGGATCGGTTGGGCCGCGTCGGGGCGCAACGGCGGCTTCGTCGACGCGAGCCTGACACATGGTGTGGAGAACGGAAAGGCCCGCTGGCCCAACGAGATTGACGTGCTCGAAGCGATGGGCCGGGAGAACCTCGATGGCATGCAGGCCGATATCGGGTCGCTCGGGCTCGACGCCGAATGGCAGCGCACCGGCATGCTGTCGGTGGCGACCGAACCACACCAAGTCGATTGGCTCGCCGACGCCGCCGCCCATGGCGAGGGGCAGCTGCTCGACCTGCGCGAGATCCGCGACGAGGTCCATTCCCCGACCTACCTGGCCGGCCTATACAACCCCGACACCTGTGCGATCGTGCACCCGGCCAAGCTCGCCTTCGAACTCGCGCGCGCGTGTCAGGAAGCCGGCGTGCACATCTATGAGCACACCAACGCGCAGCACCTGGCCTCCGCGGGCGTCGCGCTGCGTATCCACTCCGACGAGGCGACGTTTACCTGCCGCAACGCCGTGCTCGCAACGAACGTCTTTCCGAGCCTGCTGCGACGCAACCGGCTGTACACGGTTCCGGTGTACGACTACGTGCTGGCCACCGAGCCGCTCACGGACGCGCAGCTCGGCCGCATCGGCTGGCGGCGCAGGCAGGGAATCGCAGACTCCGCCAACCAATTTCATTACTACCGGCTGACGATGGACAACCGGATCGTGTGGGGCGGCTATGACGCCGTCTACCACTTCGGCCGCAAGGTCAACGACCGCTATGAAGACCGGGCAGCGGCATACCGGCGGCTGGCGGCGCACTTCTTCATCACCTTCCCCGCGCTCGAGGACGTCCGGTTCACGCACCGCTGGGCGGGCGCGATCGACACCAACACCCGGTTCTGCGCGCACTGGGGGGTGGCCCGCGACGGCCGGGTGGCCTACGTCAACGGTTTCACGGGACTCGGCGTCGCCGCGGCCCGGTTCGCCGCCGATGTGTGCCTCGACCTCCTCGAGAACGAGTCGACGGCACGCACGGAATTGGAGATGGTCCGTAGCCGGCCGTTGCCGTTTCCGCCGGAGCCGCTGGCCAGCATCGGCATCCAGGCGACGCGGTGGTCGCTGGATCGGGCCGACCACTCGGCGGGTCGGCGCAACATCCTGCTGCGCATGCTGGACGCGTTGGGGCTTGGATTCGATTCCTGACGCGTTGGCTGAAATGCCGAGTGCCGTACGAACACTCACATTTCAGGCTACGGTCACGACATGAGCGACCGAAGACGACAACGAGTGAGGATCGCAGCGAGGAACGAGCGAGGACCGGAGCGAGGAGTCGAGGCATGAGCGACAGACTGATGAACGGCGAGAAACTCGAGCGGGGTCAATCGCTGACCTCACGCAATGGGGCGTACACGTTGACGTTGCAGGACGACGGCAACCTGGTGTTGGCCGCGCGTGGCCAGGCCGTGTGGGCGACCGGCACCGAGGGCCGCAACGTCGAACGCCTCGAGGTGCAAAAGGACGGCAACTGCGTGCTCTACACAGCGGACAAGCCGGTCTGGCATACCGATACCAAGGGCGCCAAGGACGTTCGGTTGCTTCTGCAGGACGATCGCAACCTGGTGCTGTACGGGTTCGCCGGACCCGCATGGGCGTCCAACACCCAAACCGATGAGGCGCCACCCCCACCGCCCGCGGCCGAGGAGCCGGCAGGCGAACCGGTCGCCGTCGCCGCCGAGGAACCCACGCCGCCCGCGCCCGAACCGGCCGCCGCGGCTGCACCGCCGCCGCCTCCTCCGCCGCCACCGCCGGCCGCGCGGACGTACACGGTGGTCTCAGGCGATACTTTGTGGGCGATCTCGGAACGTTTCTACGGCGACGGCAGCAAGTATCAAGTGATCGCCGATGCCAGCGGCGTCTCCAATCCTGACTTGATCTATCCCGGTCAGGTACTGACGATCCCGTAATACAAACGCGGTGGTGGCCCGGGCCGAAAGGCTCGGGCCATCACTGCTTTACACCGGCGCCCGGCAACGTTGGGCTTGCCGCGCGGCGCCCCGGCAAGAGGGCCGGTCTGTAACACCGCAGCGCTGTAGACCGAAGAGCAATTACGTGTGCCGTTGCGAAGTGCGTTCGGATACAGCAAGACGCAGCTCACCGGTACGCTAGACAGCCTTGACACGTGAAGATCGGAGGCCATAGTGCGCCGACGATGGTTGCGCATGCTCGCAGCGGTGTCCGCCCCGATCATCGCGCTCGCACTCCCGTCCGCGCCGGCGCACGCCACGCCGGGGGTACTGGTATTTCCCGGCATGGAGGTTCGGCAAGGCACCAACGTCTGCACGCTCGGGTACGTCGACCCGCAAATGCGGATCGCGTTCACCGCAGGCCACTGCAGAGGCAATGGACCGGTCAGCGACAGAGACGGCAACCCGATCGGCAGTCAAGCGCTGTTCCGCGACAACACGCCGAACGGCGCCACCGTCGACACCAACCACCAGATTGCCGACTGGGAGGCGATCAACCTCGCCCCGGACGTCGCGATCAACAACATCCTGCCGGGCGGACGGCAGCTGATCGCCGATCCGGCCATCGTGCCCGTGGTCGGCATGCCGGTGTGTCACTTCGGGGTGATCACGGGGGAGACCTGCGGAACCATCGAGGCCGTGAACAACGGTTGGTTCACGATGGCCAACGGCGTGGTGAGCCAGAAAGGGGACTCCGGCGGACCGGTGTACAACCTCACCCCCGATGGCAGGGCGGCGATCATCGGAATGTTCAACAGCACCTGGGGTCAATACCCGGCGGCGGTGTCGTGGCAGGTCGCCAGCCAACAGGCTCGCGAGGACGTCATCTCCGCCGCCTCGGGAAGCGCGATCGCCGCACCTGCGCCCTAGCGGAGCAGCTCGAAAACCGGGATCGACGGTGCGGCAGCGCCCATTTCGTCGGCGCTCGACTCCGGCGTCAAGCCGCCGACGTGACCCCTGACCTCCCAGTACCACCGATCGAGGTAGCGCTTCAGCAGCTGCGGCTTGGCGTCGTCGGCCACCTCGGCGATGCGCACCCGCCGGCTGCGCCACAACGGACCCATCTCGACGACGCCCGCTGCACGCGCGTTTCGTGCCCACGCAGTGTTGCCGCGCGGTGACACGACGTACTCGCGGCCGTCGACGGTGAGCAGATTGATCACCACGGCGCGTAGCTTGCCGGTTTTGCGCCCGCGGACCCGTAGCGCCCGGGTTCCGGCGAGGCTGATCCCGGCTTCGGCCAGCCACCGGACCAGCGTGTTTCCCGCGCGTTCGATCAGGCTGGGTTCGTCGTAGCGGACCGTCATCGGGGTTCCTTTCATCGATTCGAGAGCACTGCTCTCGATCAGGCTGCCACGGTTGGCTGCAGAATTCAAGAGCGGTGATCTCGCTTTGTGCCACACTGGCCGGATGGGCAAGCGGCAGGAGACCCGCGAGAAGATCGAGGCTCAGATCATCGAGCTCGGCCGTCGCCATCTGGTCACCGAGGGTGCGGCCGGGCTGTCGCTGCGGGCGATCGCGCGCGACCTCGGTATGGTGTCGTCCGCGGTGTACCGCTACGTGGCAAGCCGCGACGATCTGCTGACCTTGCTGCTCGTCGACGCGTATTCGGAGCTGGCCGACACCGTCGACCGCGCTGCTGCAACGGCAGACGGACCGTGGCGCGACCAGTTGCTCACGATGGCGCAGGCGGCTCGTGCCTGGGCAGTGGATCAACCGGCCAGCTGGGCGCTGCTGTACGGCAGCCCGGTGCCGGGCTATCGCGCGCCGCGGGAGCGTACGGTCGGGCCCGGTACGCGGGTGGTCGGTGCGATGTTCGACGCGATTGGTGCCGGCATCGCGGCTGGGGACATATCCCAGTCCAATGTCACTGCGGGCCAACCATTGTCGTCGGACTTCGACCGCGTGCGTGAGGAGTTCGAGTTCGCCGGCGACGATTCCGCGGTGGCCAAATGTTTCCTGCTATGGGCCGCCCTGGTCGGTGCGATCAGCCTCGAGGTGTTCGGTCAGTACGGCGCCGACACGCTGACCGAACCAGGGGCCGTATTCGACAGCCAGGTCCGGCTGCTGATCGACATGCTCACCATCTAGTAATAATAGCCTTGACTTATATAAGTGACCACTTTATCTTAGAGAGCGTGCACGCGTTCGATGTCCTCGGGGATCCGGTGCGGCGCCGCATACTCGAACTGCTCGCCGACGGCGAGATGTCGGCGGGGGCCATCGGCGCCACCGTCCAGGACGAGTTCACCATCAGTCAACCAGCGGTGTCTCAGCATCTGAAGGTGCTGCGAGACAACGGCTTTGCGTCGGTGCGGCCGGACGGTCAGCGGCGGCTGTACGCGGTGGACGGCAAGGCGCTGCGCGATGTCGACGAGTGGCTGGACACGTTCCGTCGCTTCTGGACACCGCACCTCGACGCGCTGGCCACCGAAATCGCACGGGGCAAACGACAAAGACGAAGGAAGGCAACATGACTGACATCGACGTCGACCATCAGATCAAGGCGGTTCAGCGCAACGTCGGATCCCGCACCATCGATAGCGGGGAGGCACACGTTGTCACCTTCGGTCAGACCTACGACACCGACCCGGCCGACCTCTGGGATGCGGTCACCAATATCGAGCGTATTCCGCGGTGGTTTCTGCCGATTCGCGGCGATTTGACCCTCGGCGGTTGCTACCAGCTGGAGGGCCATGCCAATGGAACCGTCCTGACGTGCGACCCGCCGAAGAACTTCACCGCCACCTGGGAGTACGGCGGCAACGTCAGCTGGATTGACGTCAGCGTCGGTGGCGATGGCCCCGACGGGGCGCGATTGGTAATCGAGCACGTCATCGGTGTGGATGACGAGATCTGGCGCGAGTTCGGGCCGGGTGCCGTCGGGATGGGCTGGGACTCGATGTTGCTCGGGTTGGCGATCCATGTGGGTACCGGAGAATCCATCGACCCGTCGTTCGGGCAGCAGTGGACGGGCACCGAGGACGGTCGTCGCTTCCTGACGCTGTCCGGTGAAGAGTGGCAGACGGCGAACATCGCCAGCGGAGAGGAACCTGCGGCGGCGCGCGCGTTGACCGATCGGTGCATCAAGGCATACCTCGGCGAGGAATAAACTAGAACACGTTCTAGCCAGGCGGGCACGCCGGAGATATTCTCAAGGCGATGCCTGACCAGACACCTGTCCAGATTGCCTGGGTCACGCGTGACCTGGACGCCACGGAAAAGGCGCTGACCATGCTGCTGAGCGCCAAGAAGTGGATCCGCATGCCGGGTGTGCACTTCGGCCCCGACGCGTGCACGTATCGCGGCAGGCCCGCGGACTTCGTCGCCGACATCTCGCTGTCCTATGCCGGCGACACTCAGCTCGAGCTCATTGCGCCGGTGAAGGGCGAGAGCATCTACACCGAGTTTCTGGACCGCGCCGGGCCCGGCCTGCACCATGTTTGCATCGAGACTGACGACGTCGAGCGCGCGTTGGCTGAGCGCGACGCCGAGGTGGTGCAGCGGGGTTTGATGCCGGGCGGTATTGAGTTCGCGTACGTGTCGGCCGAAGGTGCCGGCGTGCCCTATATCGAGATCGCGCACATCCCGCCCGAGATTCGGGCGTTCTTCGACTATGTGAAACAGGAGCAGCGGTGACCGACATCCCCCAAACCGTCAACCCCGCCGACGTGGCCTCGTGGTCCGACGAGGTCGACGTCCTGGTGATCGGCTTCGGCATCGCAGGCGGCTGTGCGGCGGTCAGTGCGGCGGCCGCGGGCGCGCGGGTGCTGGTGTTGGAGCGCGCCGCGGCGGCCGGCGGCACGACTTCTATGGCGGGTGGGCATTTCTATCTCGGCGGCGGTACCGCCGTGCAGCAGGCAACCGGCCACGCCGACAGCGCAGACGAGATGTACAAGTATCTGGTCGCGGTGTCGCGCGAGCCGGAGCACGACAAGATCCGCGCATACTGCGACGGCAGCGTCGAGCACTTCAACTGGTTGGAGGACTTGGGCTTTCAGTTCGAGCGAAGCTATTTCCCCGGCAAGGCCGTCATCCAGCCGAACACGGAGGGCCTGATGTTCACCGGCAACGAGAAGGTCTGGCCGTTCAAGGATCAGGCGGTCCCCGCGCCGCGCGGGCACAAGGTGCCGGTGCCCGGCGATACCGGCGGCGCCAGCATGGTGATCGATCTGCTGCTCAAGCGGGCGGACGAACTCGGGGTACAGATCCGGTACGAGACGGGGGCCACCGCACTGATTCTCGACAACGGCGGGGTCGTCGGTGCGACATGGAAGCACTTCAACGACACCGGCGCGATCCGGGCCAAGGCGGTGGTGATCGCCGCGGGCGGCTTTGTGATGAATCCGGAGATGGTCGCCGAATACACCCCGAAGCTGGCCGAAAAACCGTTCGTGCTCGGCAACACCTACGACGACGGACTGGGGATCCGGCTCGGTGTGTCGGCCGGCGGCGCGACCAAGCACATGGACCAGGTGTTCATCACCGCCCCGGCGTATCCACCGTCGATCCTGCTGACCGGAATCATCGTCAACAAGCTCGGCCGGCGCTTCGTCACCGAGGACTCCTACCATTCGCGGACATCGGGTTTCGTGATGGATCAGCCCGACAGTGCGGCATTCCTGATCGTTGACGAGGAGCACCTGGAACGGCCTGAAGTGCCATTGGTGCCCCTCATCGACGGCTGGGAAACGGTCGAGGAAATGGAAGCCGCCCTTGGCATCCCGCAGGGAAACCTGGTCGCCACGCTGAACCGGTACAACGAGTACGCTGCCCGCGGCGAGGATCCCGATTTCCACAAACAACCGGAATTCCTTGCGCCACAGGACAAAGGGCCGTGGGGCGCATTCGATCTGTCGCTGGGCAAGGCGATGTACGCGGGCTTCACGGTCGGCGGGCTCGCCACGTCGATCGACGGCCAGGTGCTCAGCGACGATGGCAGCGTCATACCCGGGCTATATGCCGCAGGAGCGTGCGCATCGAATATCGCCCAGGACGGCAAGGGCTATGCCAGCGGCACCCAGTTGGGCGAGGGCTCGTTCTTCGGCCGACGGGCCGGGGCACGCGCCGCGAGAAGCTAAGCGGGCGCGCCGAAGTGCCGGAAGGCTAGACCGGAACGGGGTCCTTGCCGACGCTGCTGAGCTGCCACTCGCCGTCGCCCAGAAGGTGCAGTTGCTTGCTGTGATGCTGTTCGACCGTGCTGCGATGGCTCACGCTGACGAGGATCGTCTCCGAGAGCTCGGTGCGGACGACTTGGTACAGCATCATTTCCAGGCCTTCATCCAGCGCGGACGTTGACTCATCGAGGAAGACGGCCTTCGGTCTGGTCAAAAGAACGCGGGCGAACGCGATCCGCTGCTGCTCACCCGGCGAGAGCACCTTGGCCCAGTCCTGCACTTCGTCAAGGCGATCGACCAGGTGCGGAAGCGCGACCTTCTCCAGGACTTGCCGTAGCTTCGCGTCGCCGATCTCGCCGACTTCGTTCGGGTAGGAAACCACGGCCCGCAGATCGCCGAGGGGCACATACGGCATCTGCGAGAGAAACATTGTCTCGTTGGGCCCGCATGGTCGGGTCAGGGTGCCCGAGCAGAACGGCCACAATTCAGCGAGGCTGCGCAGCAGCGTGGTTTTCCCGCTGCCGGACGGGCCCGTGACGACCATGCTGTCACCGATTTCCAGGCGCATGTCGAGGGGCTTGATGAGCTGTCTTCCGTCGGGGGTGCGAACCTCGACGTCCGCGAGTTCAACGGTGCCGTCGACACATGGCGCGGTCGTCACCTCGGGCAGCGCCCTGCCTTCTTCGTTGGCGATGACCAAGCCATGGAGACGGATAATCGCGGCGCGGTACCCGGCGAACTGGTCGTAGGCGTTGCGGAAGAACGACAGGCCGTCCTGGATGCTGCCGAATGCCTGCGCGGATTGCGTCATGTCGCCGAGCTGGATCTCGCCGTTGTAGAACCGCCGGAACTGCAAGATGTAGGGCAGCAGCACGGGGGTCTGGTCCATCGTGAGGTTCCACCCGTAGAACCGCATCATTCTGTTGATGTATCGCTTGTAATTGGCCACGACCGGCGCGAAGCGTTGCCGCAGCCCCGTGCGTTCGGCGAGTTCCCCGCGGTAGAACGCAACGGCCTCCGCGGCGTCGCGTAGCCGCACGAGTGCGTAGCGGAACACGGCGTTGAACTTCTCGTTGTTGAAGGACAGCCAGATGATCGGCCTGCCGATCCAGAACGCGATGACGCTGGCGAACAACACATAGACGATCAGCCCCCAGAACATCGCCCTGGGAACGTCGAACCCGAGGAACGTCAGGGGTCCCGACAGGTTCCACAGGATCGCGGTGAAGGAAATCATCGACGTGACCGAGGAGACCGCGCCGAACAGCAGGGTGGCTCCCGAGGTGTTGTTCGGAGTGTTCGGGAGAGGTCCAACACCGGCGGTGAAGATGTCGATGTCGGATTGGATGCGCTGATCGGGATTGTCGATCGTGTCGTCGATGAAGCGCGCCCTGTAGTAAGCCTTCCCGTCGAGCCAGTCCCCGGTGAGCCGATCGGTCAGCCAGGCGCGCCACCTCAGCATGAACCGCTGCATCAGGAACAGATCCAGCATGACGCGTCCGACGTGGATGGTGGCCAGAACGGCAAATACCAGCATGGATAGCCAAAAGCCGTGCGCACCAGAACTTTTCACAGCATCGTTACCCATCAGCCCCTGCGCGATGACCTGGAAGCTCGACATCATGTCGTTGCCCTGATAGCTGATGAGCACATCGATGCGAACACCGGCGATCACCGACAGCAGCAGGACCCCCAGCCACAGCCAGACCTTGACGCTCTCGGGGCCCTTGAAGTAGTCGCCGGTGACTCGCCAGAACTGCCTGCCCCACGTGGTGAACCGGGCGAGAAGTACCAGGATGACCAGTGTGCACACCGCTGCGATCGCCCATCCTTTGGCGATCCACCACAGCGACGTCAACAGTTCGCCGCCCCAGTCCAGCGACGGGGTGAACATTTCCTCCATGGTGGGCAAGGTACCCCGGCGCGCGCGCCGCGACCGCTCGAGGCTTACACGGGGACGGGCTCGTCACCCTCCACGCGGCCGAGCCGCCACTCCCCGTCGCCCAGTAGCTGCAAATGGTGTTCGTGGTGCTGTTCGACGGTCGGCCGGTGGCTGACACTGACGACGATGGTATTCGGCAGCTCGGCGCGCAGCAGCTGATACAGCGTGAATTCAAGGCCCTCGTCGAGGGCCGCCGTGGCCTCGTCCATGAACACCGCCTGTGGCTTCTGCAGCAGTACGCGCGCAAACGCGATGCGCTGTTGCTCGCCGGGAGAGAGCACCTTGGCCCAGTCGGCCATCTCATTGAGCCGGATGACGAGATGGCCAAGCGCCACCTTGGCCAGCGCCTGCTGCAGTTCGACATCTGCTATCTCGCCGCGCGCGGCGGGATAGCAGACCACCGCCCGAAGGTCACCGAGCGGCACGTACGGCATCTGGGACAGGAACATCGTTGTGTCCAGAGGGCAGCGCATTCTTCCGGTGGTGTACGGCCAAAGCTGGGCCAGGCTGCGCAGCAGTGTCGTCTTTCCACTGCCCGACCGCCCGGTGATCACCATCGTGTCGCCCGGGTCCAGGTGCAGATCGATCGGGTTGACGAGCAGCTCACCACCCGGGGTCCGCACCTCGACGTCGTGCAGGGAGACCGTGCCGTCGACGCAGTTCTCGGTGTCGAGCACCGGTAGATGGCGAGCCTTCTCGTTCGAATCGATGAGGCCGTCGAGTCGGATGATGGCGGCGCGGTAGCTCGCGAACGAGTCGTAGGCGTTCCGGAAGAACGACAGCCCGTCGTGGATGTTGCCGAAGGCATTGCCCGACTGGGTGAGCTGCCCGTAGGTGATGTCGCCCGCGAACATCCTGGGCGCCTGCAGCACGAGGTTGAGTGGATTGATCGCCTGCGACATCGAAAGATTCCAGCCCGTGAATCCGATGGTTCGCGTGACGTAGTTGCGATAGTTGCCGATGACGCTGCGGAACCGACCGGTCAGCTGCACTCCTTCGGCACGCTCGCCGCGATAGAAGCCGACCGCTTCGGCGGCGTCGCGCAGCCGCACAAGTGCATAACGGAATGCGGCGTTGAGGGCCTCGTTGGCGAAGCTGAGTCGAATCAGCGGCCGGCCGACCCAGATCGCGACGACAGTGGCCAACAACACATAGCCCAGGACGATCCAGAACAGCGCCTTGGGCAGTGTGATCCCGAACAACGTCAGCGGCCCAGAGAGATTCCACAGAATCGGTGTGAAGGAAACCACCGACAGCACCGAGTTCACTGCGCCAAAGAGCAACGGCGCCGTCGTGCCGTAGGAGGGCTGATTTCCCGTGGTGCCGACGCCAGCCGTGAAGATGTCAATGTCTTGCTGGATGCGCTGGTCAGGGTTGTCGATGGTGGCGTCGATGAACCGGCCGCGGTAGTAGGCCCGGTGGTCCATCCAGTCGGCGGTGAGCCGGTGGGTCAGCCAGACCCGCCAGCTGATGATGAATCGCTGCATCAGGTAGATGTCGAGCATTGTGCGGAACACGTGAACGGTCGCCAGCAGCGCGAAAAGCCTTAGCGCGCCCCAGAATCCGTTGATGCCCGACTGCCGGACGGCGTCGTCGTGGGCAGCGACACCCTGGAAAGCCACCTGCAGCGCAGTCGTCTGGTCGTTGTAGAAGTAGCTGATCAGCACATCGAGCCGCACCGAAGCGACCACCGACAGCAGCAGCACGCCGAAAAGCCCCCACACCGGCAGGCTCTCGCGCCCTTTGAAATAGTCACCCGAAATTCGCCAGAACTGGCGGCCCCAGGTGGTGAACCGGATCAGCAAAACCACGATCACTATCACGATCGCCACCGTGATGCCCCACGTGCGGGCTATCCACCACAGCGATTCGCCCATCTGGCTGCTCCAGTCGATGGACGGTACGAACAATTCCAACGGACGACACTCCTGTGGCGGGGGCGTCCGGCGACGCCGCTCTGCGCGAAGCTACCGCAGCTTCATGTGCGCAGCGGCCGCCCTCAAGCGAATGTCGCGCGCAAATGGGCCGTCAGTTGGTCCGGGTTCACACCGGAGCCGGCAAAGCCGAGATAGCCGTCGGGGCGCACGACGTACGCCGACGTGCCGGCTGGCGCGTAGGCCTTTGCGAACTCGCCGCGGCCGTCGACGACCACGGGCAAATCGGCGGCGCCGACGTCTGCGCCCGGCGCCGCGATCAGATACGCCTCCATCCGGCCATGGGCGGCGCTGACCGCGGCCGCGGCGGCCCGCTCGTAGGTCGCGAGGTCAACGGGGCCGTCGGGTGCGTACAGCAGGGTGGTGTGCTCGCGTCGGCCCAAGAGCGAGAACAGTCGCAGCGGCGCCGTCACCGCATCGCGGGTCAGGCCGGTCGCGTCCGGGGCACGGGCGCCGGCGCCCGCCCCGCCTGATGTCGCCGACCCAGCGGCTCCGGTGACGATTGGGCTGCCCGCATAGTTGATGAGCAACTGGGCTTCACGACGGATGACGTAGTCGGCGTCGGTCGAGTCGGCGCCGATGCCCTCGCGGGCGCTGCGCACGGTGCGTCCGACGACCTCCTCGCCGACGGGCCGCCGCTCGGCGTCATAGCTCTCCAATAGTCGCGGCGCGGCGTGGCCGGAGAGCACCAACGCCAGCTTCCAGGCCAGGTTGTGGGCGTCCTGGATGCCGGTGTTCATGCCCTGCGCGCCGGTCGGCGGGTGGATGTGCGCGGCGTCGCCCGCGACGAACACCCGGCCCTTTCCATAGGCGTCGACGATGCGGTGGCTGATCCGGAAGACCGAGGACCATCGCAGGTTGCGCGCGGTCGTGGGCTCGGGCGACAGCCGGCCCAGCACGGCCTGGATGTGGTGCAGCTGGGGGGTGTCGCTGGCGCTCAGTTCCTCGGGAACCAGCATCGACATGCGGTACCGGCCGCGGCCGCCCGGCAGCGGGATGCACACCAGCAGGTCGTCGGTCTTGCCGTCGGTCTGGTGCATCGAGCGGATGCCATAGCCGCGGGGCACCGACCAGTCGACTTCGACGTCTCCGAGCATGTACTGCTCCTCGAACGCCGCGCCCTCGAACGTCAGCCCGAGGCCCTTGCGCACCGCGCTGTGTGCACCGTCGGCGCCGATCAGGTAATCCGCGCGCACCCTCTGTTCGCCGGCATCGCCTGCCAGCGTGGCGGTCACGCCGTCGGCGTCTTGCTCAAATCCGATGAGGCGCACGCCGCGTTGCACCTGCACACCATGCTGCGCCAGCTCGTCGCGCAGGATCGCTTCCGTCGCGTACTGCGGAATCGCGATGAAGCGGAACGGCACGTCGTCAGGCACCGTCATGTCGAGCTGTGCGACCCGCTCACCGTTGACGTAGACGATCTGGCCACGCATCAACACGGCCGCGTCGAGGATCCGGCGCAGCACTCCCATGCCTTCGAAAACCTCGAGCGTCCGTGGTTGCACCCCAACGGCTTTCGCATACTGCGGCGGTTCGACAAGCGGGTCGACGATGCGGCATGCGATGCCACGCCTGGCGAGTTCGATGGCGGCCGTCACGCCGATCGGGCCCGCGCCGGCGATCAGTACTTGCGTCTGGAGGGCGTTGCTCATGGCCGCGATTATGCTGCCGCCATGAGCATCGACGCTCCAGTTACGGTCAACGCCGGACATCTGATCGCCCGACGATTGCGCGCCAGCGGGATCGACACCATCTTCACGCTCTCCGGCGGGCACCTGTTCTCCATCTACGACGGCTGCCGCGCCGAGAACATCCGGCTGATCGACACCCGGCACGAGCAGACCGCCGCATTCGCCGCCGAAGGCTGGTCGAAGGTGACCAGAGTGCCCGGCGTCGCCGCCCTCACCGCGGGCCCGGGCGTCACCAACGGGATGAGCGCGATGGCTGCCGCACAGCAGAACCAGTCGCCGCTGCTGGTACTCGGCGGTCGCGCGCCCGCGCTGCGCTGGGGGCAGGGGTCCCTGCAGGAGATCGACCACGTGCCGTTCGTGGCGCCGTTGACGCGGTTCGCGGCAACCGCGCAGTCGGCCGATGCGGTCGGGCCGCTGATCGACGATGCGCTGAGGGCCGCCGTCGGTCCGCCTTCCGGAGTCGCATTCATCGATTTCCCGATGGATCACGTGTTCGGCGAGGCGCATGACCTCGGCGGACGGGGCGCGCTGGCCGATCCGCCGGCAACCGTCGGCCCGGACGGGAACGCCTTGGACGCCGCCGTGCAACTGCTGGCCGAAGCGCAGCGACCGGTGATCATGGCAGGCACCAACGTGTGGTGGGGACACGCAGAAAACGCCTTGCGGGCGCTGGCGGAATCCCTGCGCGTCCCGGTGCTGATGAATGGCATGGCCCGGGGCATCGTGTCTGCCGATCACGAGTTGGCGTTCTCGCGGGCGCGGTCAAAAGCATTGGGGGATGCCGATGTTGCGCTCGTGGTCGGGGTGCCGATGGACTTCCGGCTCGGCTTCGGCGGCGTGTTCGGCACGCAGACCAAACTGATCGTCGCCGACCGCGTCGAAGCCGACCGTCCGCATCCGCGCGATGTCGCGGCGGGGCTCTACGGCGATCTGGGCATCACGCTGTCGGCGCTGGCGGGCGCAGCGACCGGTGACCGCGAAGGCTGGCTCGCCGAACTGCGTGCGGTCGAGACCGCCGCGCGGGCGTCCGAACAGGCGGAGCTGAACGACGACCGCACCCCGCTGCACCCCATGCGGCTGTACGCCGAACTCAAGCCGCTGCTGGACCGCGACGCCATCGTCGTCATCGATGCAGGTGACTTCGGCTCATATGCCGGGCGGGTCATCGACAGCTATGTCCCTGGCGCGTGGCTGGACAGCGGGCCGTTCGGCTGCCTGGGCTCCGGCCCCGGCTATGCACTCGCCGCGAAGCTGGCCCGCCCCGATCGGCAGGTGGTGCTGTTGCAGGGCGACGGCGCGTTCGGCTTTTCCGGCATGGAGTGGGACACGCTGGTGCGCCACGGCGTTCACGTCGTTTCGGTGATCGGCAACAACGGGATCTGGGCGCTGGAGAAGCATCCGATGGAGATGCTGTACGGCTACTCCGTCGTCGCCGAGCTGCGGCCGGGCACCCGCTACGACGAGGTCGTCACGGCGCTCGGCGGGCACGGGGAGCTGGTGTCGACGCCGGCGGAAGTCCGCCCCGCGCTGGAACGTGCCTTCTCGGCGGGGCTGCCCGCAGTGGTGAACGCGCTGACCGACCCCACCGTCGCGTACCCCCGCCGCTCCAACCTGGCCTGACCCTCTTCCCGCGAGCGTGCGTGTTTGCACACGACACGCCGCGGAAATCTGTACAAACGCGCACGCTCGCGGACCGTAATTCGATGGACTCCTTGAACTTTGGCGGCGATCCTGGAGGCGTGGAAGTGCGCCTGCATGAGTCGGTCGACGAGTTCCGCGCTCTCGCGGAGCCGTTGTATCGCCGGGACCGCATTGCGCACACCATTGAGCTGACCCTGCTTCGCGCAGGCACATTTCCCGACGACTCGCTGCTACTCAGCGTGTGGAACGACGGCACCGCCGTCGGCGCCGCATTGCAGACGCCGCCATACCCGTTGGCGTGCAACGGTATTCCCGTCGCCGCAATGGATACGATCGTCCCAGACCTCGTCGAGTGGCGTCCCGAACTGACCGGCGTCCGGGGCGCGCGGCCCGGCGCCGTTGCCTTCGCAGATGCATGGCATGCGATCACCGGACGCGCCGGAACGGTGAGCTCCGAGGAGCGGCTGTACCGATTGGGAACGTTGCGGGCGCCGACCGATGTGGCAGGGGGCGCGCGACTCGCCACCGACGAGGACCGCGCCTTGCTCGTGGACTGGGTGGAACTGTTCTTCGTGGAAACATTCAGCCATGTCCGCGACGACGCGGCGGGCGACCGGTTCGTCGACAATGCGAAGCGGATCGGTGACCGGTTCGTGCTGTGGGACGTCGACGCCACACCGGTGAGCATGGCGATGCTGCGGGCACCCGCGTTCGGGGTCTCGCGGATCGGGCCGGTGCTCACGCCGCTGGACCATCGCGGTCACGGCTACGGCTCGGCCGTCACCGCTGCGGCGGCGGACCTCGCACACCGCAGCGGCACCGCCGATGTCGTACTTTTCGCAGACTTGGCGAACCCCGTCTCGAACTCGATCTATCAACGGATCGGGTTCGAGGCGGTCGCCGACAACGTGCGGATTGACTTCATCACGCTCGGCTGACCGCGAGCGTGCGCAGAATGCACGCATATCGCGGCGTGTCGGTGTGCAGACACGCACGCTCGCGGTGGTTGGCGGGCCGCGTACCGTAAATGTGTGGCGAAGACCAAAACCCGCACCACAGGTCGTGTCAGCAACCGGTTCTGGCAGCTGCTCGGCGCCAGCACGGACAAGGATCAGGCCCGCTCGATGGCGCAGGTGCGCGATTCGGCGGAGTTCGACGAGAAGGCCGCCGATCTCGACGACGAGCAACTCCGCAAGGCCGCCGGACTGCTGAACCTCGACGATCTGGCCGATTCGGCTGACATCCCGCAGTTCCTGGCGATCGCCCGCGAGGCGTCGGAGCGGACCACCACGCTCAAGCCGTTCGACGTCCAGCTGCAAGGTGCGTTGCGCATGCTGGCCGGCGACGTGGTCGAGATGGCCACCGGTGAAGGTAAGACGCTGTCGGGTGCGATCGCCGCGGTCGGCTACGCGCTCGGCGGGCGCAGTGTGCACGTCATCACCATCAACGACTACCTGGCGCGCCGCGACGCCAACTGGATGGGCCCGCTCATCGAAGCGATGGGGCTGACGGTCGGCTGGATCACGGGCGAGTCGACGGCAGACGAGCGGCGCGAGGCGTACCAGTGCGACATCACCTACGCCTCGGTCAACGAGATCGGCTTCGACGTGCTGCGCGACCAGCTGGTCACCGACGTCGACGATTTGGTCTCACCGAACCCCGACGTCGCGCTGATCGACGAGGCCGACTCCGTGCTCGTCGACGAAGCGCTGGTGCCGCTGGTCCTTGCGGGCACTTCCCACCGCGAGATGCCGAAGGTTGAGATCATCCGGCTGGTCGGCGAGCTCATCGCGGGCAAGGACTACGACACCGACGCCGACAATCGCAACGTCCACCTGACCGAGTCCGGCGCGCAGAAGCTCGAGGCCAAACTAGGCGGCATCGACCTGTACTCCGAGGAACACGTCGGCACCACGCTGACCGAGGTCAACGTCGCACTGCACGCTCATGTGCTGCTGCAGCGCGACGTGCACTACATCGTCCGCGACGACGCCGTGCACCT